>CAYJXH010000182.1:0-2682 GCA_964373975.1 uncultured Nitrospirota bacterium
ATTCCTTTTGGAGGTGGATGCAATGGGGAAGCTTATTGTAGAGTTGTCGGAAGATATTCACACTGAACTCAAAAAAAAAGCGATACGCCATCACCAGACAATCAAAGCCGTGGTGACAGATCTTGTTGAGGGCTATCTCTTACAGGGAGAAGCGAACAAGAACCTGAAAGGGACAGGTCTCTGCGGGAAATGGAACGATACCCGCACAGCCGACGCGATCATCGCTGACATCAAGCGCCACCGAAATTGGTTTGAAAAGGGAAGGAGATAGGGTGCCTAAATACATTCTGGATACCGACACCTGTATCTACTGGCTCAACGGGGATCAACGCATTGAAAGAAAGATTTTAGCCATAGCGGTAGAGAATATCTACATGACCATCATTACCGAGTGTGAATTATTCTATGGGGCATATAAATCAGCACGTGTCGAAAAGAACATTGAAGTGTTAAAGGCATTGCAAGAGAAGGTTAAAACCCTTCAGACCTCCGCTCTTGTTGCGCCTCTGTATGGAAAGATCAAGGCCAACCTTGAACAGATCGGCAAACCACTTGATGACGCCGATCTGTTTATCTCCTGTATCGCGATGGCCTTCAAGGGGATATTGGTAACAAATAACACCCGCCATTTCAATAGAATCCCCGGCCTGCAAATAGAGAATTGGCAACAACCCTAAATAGAATCAAACCCTTTTCCTATAATGAATAACACTCCCGGGTTTTTAATCAATTGTTGGCATGCGGTTGGGCTTTCTTTTTGGTGGATTGTCTTTAAGGGATTCAACCGTGTGAAGGTGATTGGCAGTGAGAATATCCCTCGCAAGGGAGAGCCGGGGGTGATGCTTTTATATAATCACATTTCGGCCATTGATCCTTTTTTAGTCGGCGTAACCGCGATGCCGTTTTTTTCTCCCATCTGGTGGCGGGCTCCGGCAAAAGAGGAACTTTTTAATTTCCCGATTGTTCGTAACATCATCGCCTCATGGGGAGCATTTCCGGTTTCGCGTGGCAAACGCGATTTGAAGGCGATTACAAAGATGACGGCGTTATTACAAAACTCGGTGGTGCTGATTGCCCCCGAAGGAACCCGCTCCACAACAGGGCAGTTGCAAAAGGGGAAATCTGGCGTGGGAAAAATCATCTATGACGGTCGCCCTAAAAAGGTCATCCCCGTGCGTGTCCGCGGGGTTGAGCGTGTTCTGCCAAAAGGTTGTATTTTTCCCCGAATTGGAAAGACAACAGAGATTACATTTGGCGCACCAATGGATATGACTTCCTTCTACGCCCTTCCCGAATCAATCGAAACCTCTCGCAAAATTGTAGACGCGGTGATGGAAGCGCTTGGAAAGATGTAGCCTATTTTACAATCTGGCTTAAATCGAAAATCGGCAGGAGCACGGCTAAGACAATGAAGAGAACAACGCCTCCCATGGCAAGAATCATAAACGGGCCAAGCAGGGAGGTCATTGTGGTGACTGTCGTCTCAACCTCGTTCTCGTAAGATTGCGATACCTTATTGAGCATCGGCTCTAGCTCCCCGCTTTTCTCTCCCACCGCGATGAGATGCGTAAGAAGCGGAGGAAACAGACCGCTTTTTTTGAGCGGTTCGGCAATCCCCTCCCCTTCACGGATATTTTCTCGCGCCTTCTCTATCGCTTTTTCAACGACCTTGTTCCCCACAACTTCTTGAACAATCGCCAATGCGGGCAATAAGGGAATGCCCGCTTCAAGCAGGGTTGCCAGTGTTTTCGCAAAACGCGCAACCGCCATAATCTTAACAAGCCGCCCGACTAAAGGGAGTTTAATCGTGATCCGATCATAATGCCATCGTCCAATGGGTGTTGCGATATACCGTTTTAGCCAAACGGCCACAAAGACAATAAGCAGGATGATCATCCATCCGTAATTTCTTAAAAAATTACTGATGGCAAGCAAAAGAATTGTAGGCAGGGGAAGGGCTTGCTGCATGTCCGAGAAAATACTGGTCACCTTGGGCACCACAAAAGAGATTAAGAAAAGGAGAATCATGCCGCTTAAGATCATCATCAATACCGGGTAGGCTAAAATTGAAAAAATCTTATTACGAATAGCCACCTGGGCTTCAAGATATTGAGACATACGCAGGAGTATCAAATCGAGGGTTCCACTGGCCTCACCCGCTTTGACCATCTGCTGATACAGCGTTGAGAAAGTCTTGGGATGCTGTCCTAACGCATCGGCCAAAGAGGCTCCCTCGCGAACACGATCTCGCACCGAGACCCACACCTGCTTGTGAATCGGTTTTTCAACTTGGTCAATCAGGGCGGCCAACGCCTCCATGAGCGGAACGCTTGATCCTAATAGCGTGGCCAATTGCCGCGTCATAATCGCTGTTTCAGAAAGAGGAATTTTGTCCGAAGAAAAAATATCGCCCGACTTTTGCGTTGCTTCTACGGGGGTTAAGTCGGTCGTAAAAATACCGTCTTGTCGGAGTTTCAAACGGGCAAGACGTGGAGATTCAGCCTCCATCGTGCCAGCGGCTCCTTTTCCTTGACCGTCAAAACCCTTATATTCGTAAACTGCCATGACCTCTTATTATGCCTTATCAAAACGATAAAACGCCACTACACCTAGAAGAACCAATATGGCGGAGGTAGAATAAAGGGCCGTATAGCCAAAGCCTTTTACCAGTAACCCAAAAAG
>CAYJXH010000183.1:0-2668 GCA_964373975.1 uncultured Nitrospirota bacterium
TCTGTATAGGAAGAATTGAACATCAGTCCCTCTCTCATGTGTAATCTGGGTTTAATTCAGACCAGCGATACGGCAGACACGCGTTTACACCTTGGGAAGTGTAATGCCGGTTTGGGCTTGGTACTTTCCTTTTTTGTCCGCGTAGGAGATTTCACAAGCCTCGTCCGATTCGAAGAAAATGACTTGCGCAATCCCCTCGTTCGCGTAAATCCGCGCGGGCAGGGGGGTGGTGTTGGAGATTTCCAACGTAACAAAACCTTCCCATTCCGGCTCAAACGGTGTGACATTGGTGATAATGCCGCAACGCGCATAGGTTGATTTTCCCATGCAGATGGTCATGACATTTCGGGGTATTTTAAAATATTCCACGCTTCTGCCTAACGCAAAGGAGTTGGGTGGAATCACGCAGACATCCCCCTTAAAATCAACAAACGATTGCGGATCAAATACTTTCGGATCAACAATCGTATTATTGATATTGGTAAAAATCTTAAACTCGTTCGCAATCCGAATATCATAACCATAAGAAGAAACACCATAGGAGATCACCTTTCCCACGGCGCCTCCATCCCGAACCTGCCTTTCCTCAAACGGAGCAATCATTCCATGCTCTTTTGCCATTTTGCGAATCCAACGATCATTTCGTATCATATTTTCTCCTAGTTTAGTCTGTGTGAATTTGAGATTATACAGTGTTCGCAGAGCGCTTATCTATATATTCTGTGAGGATATGCTTCAAACCAGCTCAAATACGTCTAAAGGCACCGTCTTTAAAGGCCATGCGCCCCCATGAACAAGCTGACGAATTCTTTCCGTTGTCTCGCATGAAAAGGTTGCTTCTCCGCAACGCTCACACGCCTGTGCCGGAATGTGTTCTACGAGTACGCGTCGGCCTTCCACTGTGAAGACTTCGCTCACAAAATCAGACTTTGCGGTACCGTGTCCGCACACATAGCATTTAAACATGGCTACCTCCGTCTTCGGTAATCAATCCATTCATTTGGGTCAGGCTCATAAATCGTGATTATCTTCGTCAACTTCGACTCGGCATACGATACCTGAAAGTGCAATGGCTGTAAAGCGGCGGTAAATCCCACACACAGACAGCTAGGCGAATACTTATCGTCCGGATACTCCTCAATAACATCAGCCTTTGCGCCAGCCTCGCGGATTTCATCCTTGCTTATGTTTCGCTCTACTGCACGCCGAAACGCGTGGCGACTAAACTCAAATTCACCGACTGCCAATTGTCGCCGGATGTCCGAGAGCGATTTCATATTGCTGTCCGATGATCTTTTGCCAATACCTTTTAGTCTGTGTGAAAAGGAACCATTGAAAAACTTAAACTTTCTTCTTTAACCTGTGGATAAAGGAATTGCTTTCCTTCGTAGTTTTGAACAACCACCTCATCATCATCCATATAAAGCAGGGTCTCTTGCGGAAGGATCGCAACTTTTCCGCCGCCATTTGGCGCATCAATTACATAGTGCGGTACCGCCATCCCAGAGGTATGACCCCTTAATGCCGAGATAATTTTTAATCCTTTTTCAACACGCGTTCTAAAATGGTGTGTTCCTTTTACCAAATCAGCCTGATAAATATAGTAGGGCTTGACCCGAATGGCCAGCAGTTTTTGCATGAGCCGTTTCATGGTTTCTGGATCATCGTTGACGCCGTCAAGCAGGACCGTCTGACTGCCAAGCGGTATCCCCGCATCGGCCAGCATTCCGCAAGCCGTTACGACTTCTGGCGTAATCTCATCGGGATGATTAAAATGGAGATTCATATAGAGTGGATGGTATTTTTTGAGCATCAGACAAAGATTCTCGGTAATACGCGACGGCAATGATCCGGGCACCCGTGTTCCTATTCGTATGATCTCAAGATGCGGAATCGCGCGAAGCGCCTTTAAAATCCGCTCCAAAAGCATATCCACAACCATCAGCGGGTCTCCTCCAGAAAGGATGATGTCCCGAATTTCCGTATGCGCCGTGATATAGTCAATCACTTGTTTTAGCTCTGCGGGGGTGAGCGTTCCGGGAGAGCCGACAAACCGCTTTCGCGTGCAAAACCTGCAATAAATAGGGCATTGATTCGTCACAAATAAAAGCACGCGGTCGGGATACCGATGCACCAAGTTGGGAACCGGAGAATCTTCTTCCTCATGCAGGGGATCGCCCGAATCGCAACTGTGATCTGCTTCTCCCTCCGAATGCGACGGCACCACCTGTTTCCAGATGGCATCCCCTTTTTCCTTGATTGTTTTTAAGACGTGCGGCGTGATGCGGATTGGATATTCCCGAACGATATCGCGCACCTCGTCCGCAGGCACGCCCAATACCTTTTCCAGCGTCTCTACATCGTTAATGCTGTCCCTAATGTCTTTTTGCCATTGTTCCATAGGTTTCCTCTAAATAGGCCACAATCACGTCTTCATCATCTAAAATGGTATCTCCATCTACTAATACTGGCACAAGAACCTGTCCGGAAACAAGAAAAACTTCTTTGCGGTCTGCATGGGCCGCAGGCACTTCTATCGTCGTATATTCCAAGTTGAGGGCTTTTAATTTTTGGCGAACGATCCTGCAATAAGGACAAGGTTCAAGATTATATAAAGTCATCTGTACTACGCCGAAACGGCACAGGGCATCATCACTGCGTCGGACAT
>CAYJXH010000184.1:0-2662 GCA_964373975.1 uncultured Nitrospirota bacterium
GTCGGAGGCCGACTGCCGGTCGGAGGCCGACTGCCGGAATGAAGCCCGTCTGCGGATTCAAATACCCGAGGCCGAACCCCTTCTGATTCAAACTCAAAATCTAACGTAATCGCCGCCCCCCTAGAAGCAGAAACCACTATCTCCTTTGTAATCGGCTTAAAATGGGGGTGCCACGCCATCACCTGATAGTTCCCTTTGGGCAGGTGGGAAATGGCAAAACGGCCATCCCGTTTTGTTTTGGCGTAGTAAGGATTATCCACAACCATGCCGTAAGCCTGCATATATTCGTGCATCCCGCAAATCATTTGAACCCATTTTTTCCCCTTCTCAAAATGGATAAGCCCACCCATAGGACGGTCTGATACATGGATGGGGAAATTTAACAAAACACGTCCGGTGTCCTGCTGAAAGATCTGTGCATTGTGAAAGATCGGGTCTTGGTTGATAACGGAAATGGCTTGATGATCTTGAAAAACGGTGACGAGGGGATGGATATGTCCTGTCTTTCCTTGTTGATTTGTTCCGTGCATTTCATGATGCGGGACATCGGCAGGATGAAACATGCAGTCGGTCGCAAAAAAATTCGCACGAATCGGTTCAAAGCGTTTTCCAGCCAAAACTTGCTGTACCGCAACAATGGTATCCTGTAGGGCATTTGCCTCGCCGACATTATATTCATTCAGAATAACATTTCCATGACCGTCTGAAATTTTCTCGCAATACTTGCTAAAGGGAGCACGTCTTACTAAGAAAACCGCAGGTGGTGGAATAGGGCCTTTCAGCGTAACCGTTCCTGTTAATGTTCCGCCATTAACGACCGAAATCTCTTCGTACGCAAAGGATTGCCCACCCAAAAACAACCCAAAGCACAAAATGGGTATAAGTATTGCCAAGAATGTGAATCCATTTATGAAAAATTGCTTCATGAAAGTCCTTGTTTAACCTGTACCCTTGTGAACAGGGGTTGTCACCCTATCATGGAAAACTTTCTAATGTCAAATCAAATATGATACAGTTGCTTCTCATTGGAGAAGACGAAATGAATCGGAATTTTTACAGCCAGCAGAGGCCGTGCCTCCCGCAGAGGCCGTGCCTCCTAATATCTCTCTTGGTATTTTTAACGATCATGGGGACCGTTCAAAATCTATCTGCCAAAGGGGAACGTCCCCTGCGAGCAGAAGGCACAACAGTCTTGGTGGAGCTTTTCTTGTCCGCAGATCGGAAAGAAGATTTAGTGGAGATCAAGGCTTTATTTGCGCAAATCAAGGGAGTCCGCGTCAAGGAACATTTCTATCCTAAGGGAAAATCCCCTTTAAGTATTGCCATAGGAAGGGGTGTTTCGGCTGACGCGGCAAGATTGGCCATAAAAGTCGCAAAACAACATAACGGGGGGATTCACTACATTCTGCCCGATTTCCTTTACCCGCTCGACTATATTGCAATTGGGGGTTCTCATTTCTCCGAAGAACTCCACGTTCCGATTAACCCTTCCGACGTGGATGCGCTTTCAGACCCAGACAAAACGACAGAAGAATGGCATCGTTTATATCAAACATTGATCGAGAAACACCCTAGATTCCATAAAAAATAAAATTTGCAATAGGCGTATTGACAAGTTTTTGAAGAAGCGGTAGAGTGAACACATGGTCGCGCAAAACCAGCTTGAACTTTTGGAATCACGGGTTTCCGAAATGATTGGGAGGTTGAAAACACTTAGGATCGAGAAGCTAAAACTCGTGTCAGAGATCAGCAAACAAGAAGGCGCGTTTCATAAGATGCAAGAGGAACGACGCATTGTTCGAAAACGGCTTGAAAAGCTTCTAGGCACTTTAAATCATGTTGAAGGAAAAAGTTAGAAAAAAAAATGGTGCCCAAAATAACATCAATGGCACTTTAAACCTAAATAACAAATGCGAGGTGCAGATATTTGGGCAAAAGTATATTCTTCGCAGTGATTCAGATGATGTATACACGCGGCAATTGGCCGCGTTGGTGGACAAGAAGATGACGGAACTTTCAGCCAACACAAAAGGGGTTGAGCTGTCTAAATTGGCGATATTTACAGCGGTAAATATCGCGCATGAATTGATGCAATTAAAAAAGGAGTCCAAGGAAACCGATGCGGTCATCAGTCGCAAAACGCGCGGTTTAATTGAAAGTATTGAAGAACAATTTGAGGAGTTTAGACCCGAATAAAAAATTTAAAAACTGTCCCTGCCTTGTGCGTGGAGAGGGCAAATCCTACCGAACATTTTCATGTCGGGAGCTAAGTCCAATAAAGACTGTGTTCATGTTCCAGCCGATCACTGGAAGAGACTAACGTTTTTATCTTGGTGCCCACCTAGCGTTCCGGTTTGATCTTTACCTCCACCACGGCAAAGGCGGGGATTTCTTATTGACGTATCTTTAGGACCTGTAAATAAATAACCTATACACAAAGGGCAAACGAGTCGCCCTGTTTGCAAGGCGCGAGGAGCGCGCATACCCTTGGTATGTAAGCGACGAGCAACGCAGCAAACGGGGATGAATCGGCAGCCCGACTGGATAGGTTATTTATTTACAGGCCCTTACATGGCCTGTTCGGGAAACAGTACCTTTTCGTAGAGATCTGTCAGAGAAATGTGGCACCCAATAGAGGCAACCTGAACGATGCTCTGGAGGT
>CAYJXH010000185.1:0-2638 GCA_964373975.1 uncultured Nitrospirota bacterium
GTTATTATAGGACAAAGGTTGCTGGGATTCTTGAGATTGCGAAGCATTAGGGGTAGACTGGTCATCACTTAATTTTCGTGCAATCTAATATTAGGAGGATGTCTTTATGTCTACTGGCACTATGGTGATTCTCGGTTCTGCACTGCTTCTCTCTTTGTATATCGTTTCCATCTACAATCGTCTTGTGTCCAACAAAAACCGTTTTAAGAATGCGTTTGCCCAAATTGACGTACAACTCAAGCGACGCTACGACCTCATTCCGAACCTCGTGGAAACGGCCAAAGGCTATATGGCGCATGAACGAGAAACCCTTGAGGCTGTTATCAACGCAAGAAATCAGGCCGCCTCTGCCACGCAATTGGTCGCAGGAAATCCCGCAGACGCCACGGCAATGAAAGGTTTAATCAGCGCGGAATCGGTTCTGACTGGGTCGCTTGGAAAACTGTTCGCTCTGTCCGAAAGCTATCCCAACCTCAAAGCTGACGAGACGATGTTGCGTCTTATGGAGGAACTGAGTTCAACAGAAAATAAAGTCTCTTTTTCCCGTCAGGCGTATAACGATTCCGTGATGGCGTACAACATCCAGCGTGAATCCTTTCCAGACATTTTCATTGCAAACCAGTTTCACTTTGAGGCCGCAACGCTTTTTGAAATCGAAAAGAAAGAAGAACGTGAAGCAGTGAAAGTGAAATTTTAAAAACAAGACTGTAAAGATCAAAATTTAAAACTTGAACTTCTTCGAACGGCAAGATCAGGCACGCAAAAAAACGGGACTGCTCATCCTTTATTTCGTTCTCGCAGTATTCTGCATTTTGGTCTGCGTCAATGTGGTCGGAATATATGCGATCAGGTTATATGTCTCTTTTAGAGACACCTCACCCTCTATCCCCATTCAGTCGGAGTGGGTCTTTTTCATCTCTGCAGGAACCATTACCGTTGTTGCATTCGGGAGTCTCTTCAAAATAATGTCACTCTCGTTTGGCGGCGGACCTTTAGTTGCGGAGTCTCTGGGCGGCGTGAAAGTCCCTCCCAACACAAGTGACTTAAAAGAACGCCAGCTTTTAAACATCGTCGAAGAAATGTCGATCGCCTCTGGATGCGCTGTCCCTACGGTGTATGTCTTAAAAAAAGAACACGGGCTTAACGCCTTCGCCGCAGGTTTTAAAGTCAATAACGCCGTGATTGCCATTACGCAAGGATGCCTAGACACCTTGAATCGTGAAGAATTGCAGGGCGTGATTGGCCACGAATTCAGTCATATCTTAAATGGAGACATGACGCTCAACTTGAGACTCATGGGCGTTTTGCATGGCATTTTATTGATTGGCTTGATCGGCAAAAAAATGATGTGTGGCGTGATCAATAGTTCCAGACCGAGCAAAGGAGGCCCCATAATTTTACTAGGTTTCGCTTTATACATCATAGGCTATGTCGGCGTTTTTTTCGGGACGCTCATCAAGGCGGCCGTATCGCGCCAGCGGGAATTTTTAGCAGATGCCTCTGCGGTACAGTTCACACGCAACCTAATCGGGATCGCAAACGCACTCAAAAAAATTGGAGGCATGGCTTTCGGTTCGATGATTCGCTCCCCCAACGCGGACGAAGCAAGCCACCTGTTTTTTGGTGATCCTTTGACAGCACCCTTCATAAATCTCATGGCCACACATCCTCCCCTGCAAGAGCGCATTAAACGGATTGACCCCTATTTTAATGGAAAGTTTCCTGTCGTTCAGATCGAACCAACGTCTCTGTCACCATACGCAATGCGCTTAATCACTGGCGCCCCTCCTAGACAAAAAGGCTTCACCGTCACTACCGAACACTTAGTCAATCAGGTGGGATCCCTGTCTCCTGAAAACCTGCAATACACGTTCCAAAGACTCTCTGCGTTGCCCAAGCCCTTGTCCAGTGCGGCGCACGAGTTACTGGGCGCTTCCACTATTGTATACGGACTTCTGCTTGATTCTGATCCGAATATTCGATTCAAACAAAATGAATATTTAAAGAAAAATGCCCCAGAATATCTGTTGTCAGAACTTCAAAAACTTTTGCCCGCCCTCGATTCTTTACCTGCGGGCAACCGCATGCCGCTTCTAGAATTGTCGCTTCCGACGCTTAAAAATTTATCCCACGAGCAATATCTAAATTTTGAAAATAACATTGACGCATTGATTCATATTGACGGGCACGTGAATTGCTTTGAACTTTTTTTGCAAAAACGAATTAGCCACAACCTCACTCCTCATTTTAAGAATACACCTAAACGCGCCCCGCAATTTCTGTCATTCAGCGGCGTCAAAAAACATGTGGAGTGCCTACTCGCAACCTTAGCCCATTTGGGAAATCCTGAAGACGACAAGCTCGCCTTTGCCGCCTTTGAGAAGGGAGCCTATACCCTCCGTAAACAGGGTGAAACATTCACAATGCCCCCTCTTGCAGAATGCACTACAGAAGCATTAGACGATGCCCTTAAAGTTCTGAACTCCACGCCCCCCTTCATGCGCCAGAAAATTATGGCATCCTCTGCCAACTGCATCATGGCTGATCGAAAAGTGACACTGGAGGAAATCGAAACCTTCCGCATGGTCGCCGCCTGTCTTGATTGCCCAGTACCGCCCATCTTGAATTAAGAGATTAT
>CAYJXH010000186.1:0-2627 GCA_964373975.1 uncultured Nitrospirota bacterium
ACCTTACGGTTAGAATGTAGAGACGAAATCCCCATGCAAAGAAGATAAAGCATCCCGAAAGGAGCAAGAATACACGCACCCTCAATGACATGTTACTGTTTTTGGTTTGTGCATAAAACCAAATCCCAATAATTTAAGGGCTTCACGCTCCGCCTTGCTTCAACGATGACGGGCTTTCCAGAAAACAGGGTGGAAAAATCAAGATCCGTTTGGTGAAGACCCATATTTTTGGTGAGGGGCGTGATGAATTTTTCACAGCTGGAAATAAAACGGTTTCCATTTTTAAAGTGATTTACAAAGGCAAGCTTTCCCCCCTTTTTGCAAACCCGAATCATTTCATCTAGCACCTTCGAGGGATCGGGGACGGCTGATATGGTATACGCGGCGAAAATGGCGTCAAAACTATTATCTGGAAAATCCATTTTCATTGCATTCATTTCAAAAAGTTCAATATGTGAATAATCAGAACGGGCAATCCGTTCCCTTCCCTTTTTTAACATTGCGTCGCAAAGATCAATCCCAATGACCTTACAGCTTTTCGGGTAGAACGAAAGGGATAGGCCGGTTCCCACCCCCACGTCTAGCACCCTTTCTCCGCCCTGCAAATTAAGCAGGGAGACGGCCTCCTCGCGAGATTCATGAAACAGCTTGTGCCAGATCACATCATAAAACCGCGAATAAATCGTGTAAGTTCGGTCTATGTTTTCAGCATCCATTGATGATTTTCCTTTACAAAGACGCGATTTCCTTGCAAAGCCGTTTTATAAGGAGTGATTGTTCTTCAGACGCGTCAATGCAGGCGGCAATCATCGTAACAAGATAGCGATTATCTCCCCCAACGGTTTGGATAATGTTTTCAAGGGTACTGCTTTTTTTCAAAGAGGAGATTCGTTTGGGATCTAACGCAATAGAATAGTCTCCGGCGTGCAAATAGGCAGGATAGATTGTGCTCGTTATTTTTTCAAACTCAAGTCGCATGATGTGCATTCTACATGGGTTTCGTGTATTGTTCAACAGCGATGATGAAATTAGACCTCCATGCGGAACGTGTGGAACAAGCAATGGATCGGGTCGAGCGTTTTTTAGATGAGGCCGCACTGCGTAACGAACCGGAAGTGCTTATTATTCATGGCCATGGCGCTGGCAAATTGAAGACGGCGGTTCGAGCGTATTTAAAAACCTCCCCTTATTCCTCTTCCTTTCGGCCCGGATACCCACAGGAAGGCGGAGACGGGGCAACCGTTGTCACGCTCCGCGAATAGAATTGATGAAGAAAATTTGCTGGATTGGTTTTGTAATCTACACCGTCGGTATATTTTTTTTAACCCTGATTCCGTTCCGCTTTAGGCCGCCAGAACTGCATCACTTCCCATGGCCCATCGGCCCTTCACAGTTTGAGAACTTCGATCTATGGGCCAATATATTCTTTTTCGTTCCTTTTGGTTTTTTGCTCCACTTTCTTCTGCCGAAAAAAAACCTGTACCACAGCGTGTGGAAGGCGCTTGTTATTGGCGGCGGCGTGAGTTTTATCATTGAGACCCTCCAAATTATTATTCCAGCGCGATTCCCGTCTTTTAGCGATATTCTTGCCAATGGCGTCGGCGCGGGGCTAGGCGCTTTAATTGGAATCTTTTTTGAATCTAAAAATATCTTGTTTTATTGGGCGCCGCATCGGCAAAAGATTGTTGTAGGCTCCTTCCTTCTTTATGCCGCTTTTCTTTTTTTGCTCCCCTTTATTTCACAGGAACCCATTGCACTATGGAGAAACGATGCGCGTGTTTTAATTGGAAATAATATGGAACAGGCGCGCCCATGGAAGGGCAATCTTGTTTCAGCGGCGATCTATGACAAAACGCTCTCTAGCGAACAAATAGAACAGCATTTTCAAAACGGTCCAACCTCTCCCGCAGACAATCTCGTTCTCCTGCCCATTCGCCTCTACCGATTTGATAAGCAAGGCGAGAGGGGGATGGCGTTTACTGGCACTCATTTTTTAAGCAACAAGGCGGATGGCGCAAGGATATATGAGCGGATCAATGCCACGCGTCAGTTTGCCGTCGAGGTTTGGTTTTATCCGGTACGTCAATTTGATCATGGAGGACGGATTATTTCTTTTGCCAATATACAGCACGATCTTTTTTATCTTCGTCAAAGCCGGGACGAGATGACTTTTGCCATTGAAGGGAATGCATTCAAAAAGGTGCGTCTTGACTGGGAAGGCGTGGAGGACATTTTCTCTCAAGAGAATGCGCCGGTTCATATCGTCGGTGTTTATCGTTCGGGAGAGTTATTGCTTTATTTTAATGGCAAACAAGTGAAAGCGGGTCATATAGGAAACGGATTCTTTCTCCTTTCCAGCCGATCTAATTTTGAGAGAATGAACTTCGGAGGACATGGTCTTTTGGTGCTGATCCTCTTTGGGTTTCTTGGATTTTTATCGGCGATGATCTTTCCAAATTGCCCTGCCCGTATCCGTATTCTTAAAGCGGTTTTAATGCTTTCTTTCGTGTTGCTTATCCTTACAAAAGAGGGCCAACAGACGCCTTCTTTCTTTACGCCGCGGATTATATGGGTTCCTCCAGTGGCCATTCTTCTGGGACTATTTCTAGGAGAGAAAATAAAAAAAT
>CAYJXH010000187.1:0-2599 GCA_964373975.1 uncultured Nitrospirota bacterium
TGAAAGTAACACAACACGTCCGCGTGGGCGATATCGTCTATAAATTGTAGTGCGGATGCCTTCCCCCGCAGGGCACGTTGCCCCCGCAGGGCACGTTGCCGCTATGTCGCGCCCCAGTTTCTGTGTTTTAATGGGGGGAGTTTTGTTACCTTTGTTACGTCGCCTGCATAAATTGTTCGCTGACTCTTATCGGCCAACCGGAGTACCAGCCCGCCATCCTGTGCAATCGCCTCCGCGATGCCTTGATACGTTTTATCTGGGGTTGCGACCTGAACTAATTTTCCCAGCGTGTCACAAACTTCGGATAATTCGGCGATGATAAGGTCAGATTTATAATCGTACAAAAGTTTAACTTGTTCCGCAAGCGCGATTAGAATTTCATTGACGAGACGGTTTCGATCTACAATACGTCCCAAAGCCGTTTTTAGCGAAGTGGCTTGGGGGCGCAGGTCTTCGGGGATATCGTTCGTGTCCCAATTGACGTTGATGCCGATACCGATCACCAGATAGGGAACTTCTCCTGATTTTTTCCCCGTTTCTAATAATATTCCCGCAACCTTTTTATCGTCACATAAAATATCGTTTGGCCATTTTGCAACAACGGGCAGGCCTGTTGCGACCCTTATTGCCTGCACGACCGCGACGGCCGCCGCCAGCGAGAACAAAGGGAAATCGCGCACTTCCTGAAACGGGCGAAGCAGTAAAGAGAGATATAAATTAACCCCAGAAGGGGAGACCCAAGTTCTATTTAAGCGGCCCTTACCCTGATCTTGCGCTTCTGCCAGTATGAGTACACCGCCGGGCATTCCCGTTCCTCCCATTTGAAGGGCGATCTGATTGGTAGAGAGTACGCGGTCAAACAGAAGCACCTCGCGCACCATTTCTCGGACGCGTGGGTGTGCCTGTATGGCGGCTTCTATTCTTTGTAGGACGATTTGTCCTTGTTCTTCGTTGATCATCTGTAATCTCCAAGCTAATATCTACTGCGGGCGCAGAGTGGGTGATTGCTCCAATTGCGATCATATCCACGCCGCATTGCGCCACGCGGGCAACGTTATCCAAGTGGACTCCCCCGGAAACCTCAATGGGAATTGTTGGGGCTGTTTTACGAATCAGAGCAACCGCGTTTTCTATTTCGGGAATGGTCATATTATCGAGCATAATAATATCCGCGCCGCTTTTAATCGCCTCTTTCACCTCTTTGATATTGGTGACTTCGACCTCTATTTTCAGGGGATGAGAGAGCGTGGCGCGTGTTGCTTTAACGGCATTGGTAATGCCCTTTGCTAAGGCAATATGATTGTCTTTAATTAAGATAAGATCGGAGAGGTGAAAGCGGTGATTGAATCCCCCGCCCAATACCACGGCCTCTTTTTCCAAGGCGCGAAGCCCCGGCGTTGTCTTGCGTGTGTCTAATATCTTTGCGTTTGTTCCTGCGGAAAGCGTAACAAATTGGCGCGTTAAGGTGGCAATGCCGCATAAACGCTGAAGGAAATTTAAAGCGGTTCTTTCCCCTTTGAGTAAGACGCGGGCATCGCCGAAAACCCTTCCCATACAGGCCCCCTTTTTAACGTATTCTCCCGGCGAAGCATGCATCTCAAACCGAACCTTTGGGTCTAAAACTTCAAAGACCGTTTGAAATAAATCAAGCCCTGCAACCACGAGGTTTTCTTTTGCGATAATCTCCCCTGTCGCCAAAATAGGACGCGGGAAGAGGGCGTCTGTTGTCCGATCCCCATAGACAATATCTTCGATGAGCGCCTTTTCTGCCATTGCTTTTAAGATAAAATATTCTGCCATTTTTACTGCCCCAACAACCCCTGCATTTGAGCAATCTGTTCTACGCCATCTTGCTTTTTTTGTTTTAATTCATTGTAAGCATTTTGAGTTTTTGTCTGAACCTCCTCTGGGGCATTGATGAAATCTTTATTGTTGAGCCGATTGGCAACCCCCGCCATTTCTTTATCTAGCTTTTGGCCGACCCTTAAAAGCCGATCAATTTCTTTTTGAATATGCGGATTCTCCAAGAGGAGGTAAAGCACACCATACGTTGTTGAGATGACCGCCGATCTTTTTGGATAGGATGAATCGGTCATAATCGTTATATCCCGAATACGCGCCAATCGTTTGATATAAGGAAGAAACGGCGATAGGTTTTTATCTTGAACATCCATAAAGAGGTCCATCTCCTCTGAAAGGGGGATATTCATCTCGCCGCGAACATTACGAATTTTTGTAACGGTTTCGATAATCATCTGGTCAACCGATAGTGCCATTGCGATATTTTCAGGATGATTCAAAAACGCTGTGTCTATTTTTGGGAAGGAAATCTTGTCTGTTGTCTGGAGAAGTTCAACTGTGATAAATGGCATAAAAGGGTGCAGAAGACAGAGAATATCGTGCAAGACGGAATGAAGTGTATCGTCCGTCCGTTCCACTTTAGATAATTCTAAATACCAATCACAAAACTGATGCCAAACAAACTGATAAGCAATTTCCGCCGCCTCGTCTATTCGATAACGCTCCAATGCCGAATCAACAGCCGCAATCGTTTCATAAAGACGGGCCTTAATCCAAACATCCGGCGGAAGCAAAACAG
>CAYJXH010000188.1:0-2575 GCA_964373975.1 uncultured Nitrospirota bacterium
CTAACGGTTCGTTTTACCTTTGAGGCGGCTTTTGCGAGGAGCCTTTACTCTGGGTCAGGCACGGACGGTTACCCCGTGATAGGCGATTCCTTTTTAGAGTCGGTCGGAGGAACACGTCTTTGCTTTGGAGAAATGGGAGGTTGCACGGAGACATTATATTTTAAGGTAGTTGCGTACGATCCAGTGGCGGATTGGATCATCGGTGTGGCCGGGGTCAATGCGGGTGAAGAGGTCATTGAGCACACCTATCGGGAAAATGGGGTGTACACAGTGGAAAGTGCCAGTTGTTGCAGGGTTTCGGCTGTTTCTCCGCCCCATGCCCATATCAACAATCCGGATGGGTCCTATCGGATAACAACAAAAGTGGTGCTTGCTGTTCCGTAGCCAAGTCTCTCGGAAAAGTAGCACTCACCGATATTTATTCGAAAGCGCCTTCTTAGGGCTCATCCCTAAATAACATCCACAGTCGGGCTGCAGATTCATCCCTCTTTGCGAAGTCGAGATCGTTTACATACCAAGGGTATGCGCACTCTTCGCGCCTTGCAAACAGCGCGACTCGTTTGCCCTTTGTGTTGATGTTATTCATGGAAGAGCCCTTAATAAAAAACAGGACATTTCTCCTTTGGTATGACGCGGCGCGCGTGGCGCGGCTTGACGTATCGGATAAAATTTATTACATTTTTAATTATGTCGCAATTTATAAAATCAAAGAGGCCATGGACGATTCTGGTTGGGCCTACGGGTGTGGGGAAAACGGCGGTTGCCGAGCAGATGGCGGCGGCGTTGCACACCGATATTATTGTGGCGGACTCTCGTCAGGTTTATCAAGGAATGGATATTGCCACCAACAAACCCACGGTATATGACCAACAACGTATTCGCAGACACCTGATCAACTTGGTCTTTCCCAATGTTTCGTTCTCTGCCGGGGCGTACAAAAAAGAGGCGCATCTTATTATTGACAAGCTGACGGCGAAGGGAAAGCCCATTTTAATCGAGGGAGGTACCGGCCTTTATATCAAGGCGCTTCTGTACGGATTATGGGAAGGGCCTCCAAGAGATAACGCCATCAGGACAACCCTTTTGGAGATGGAGAAAGAAGAAGGACTGCTCTACCAAAAGCTCATCGCGGTTGATCCAGTCTCTGCGCAAAAAATTCATTTTAAGGATCGGTATAAAATTGGCCGCGCTTTGGAGGTTTTTTATGCGACAGGCCGTCCCATTTCCTCTTTTCACGCAGAACACCGATTTTCATCTGAACCCAAAAACACTTTCTTAATCATCGGCCTAAGGAGAGATCGCGCAGACCTTTTCAAAAGGATTGAGGCGCGTGTAGATCAACAATTTCAAAATGGACTTGTTGCAGAGATCACAGAAACGCTAGAAAGCGGTCTTTCACCCGAACTCCCCGCCATGCGCGCATTGGGAATTTTACACGTTATTTCCTATATTCAGGGACGGCAGACGCTGGAAGAAACCGTTTCGCTCTTAAAGCGAGATACACGGCATTACGCCAAGAGACAAATGACATGGTTTTCAGCAGATTCGAATATTTTCTGGATCGATTTAAAAGCGCAAGAGTCTCCTGTGGAGACCTTTGATCGGATTGCGCATCTTCTCCACAAAGAAGAAAATGGATTGTAATTAGCAAATGTATCCATCCCAAAAGATTCATCATCAATACCTACAATGGCCCTACCCAAATATACCACTGATTGGCTCAGTTCGCCGTACAGACACATGGCAAATCAATCTGGGTTATCTTGCCGACCAATGCGGGGTTCCCCTTTCTTCCGGCAGACCGCGTATCCTGCTTGCCGGGTGCGGCACATTTCAGCCTTATGTCTTCGCGATGGCAAACCCCAATGCCGATATTCTTGCAACAGACATCTCTGAAAATAGTTTAAAGATCGCGCGAAATCGAAATCGCCTGCACGGAATTCGTAACGTAACCTATCAGACGCTTGATCTGAATCAGCCTGAAACGTATCCGACAGAGCTATTTGATTACATCGAATGCTACGGCGTGCTAATGCATATTGCTGACCCGCAAAAAACCCTCAACGCGCTTGCGGCAAGACTAAAAGATAACGGAATCTTGCGCATCATGGTCTATCCCTCCTTTAGCCGAAAGCGGATTTTTCAAATTCAGAGGCTTGCAAAATTACTGGGGCTTTATCAAGAGGATCGGTCACATCCTGCTTTACTTAGGAAGATGATGCTTGCTTTACCTGCTTCTCACCCCCTACGAATAACATTTACTTCCTATCGTGATAGTGAAAATGACGCTGGCATTGTGGATGGTTTTCTTCATGTCGCAGACCGCGCTTTTACAGGCCACCAACTAGGCGCGCTTATCGCCAATGCAGGATTAAAACCAGCATTTTACTTTCATCGCCCCTGGGGACAGCCAGAACAAATGGCCAAGCAATTGAATCTCCCCCATCATAGCCAAAGTTTTATGCTTCATTACTTGGATTTATGGCAAGAGTTGCGCACCAACTTCATCGTATGTCTCACCAAAGTCGGGCCGCCGACTGCGGGATTACAGCTCCCGTTGGGAGCTGTGGGGACA
>CAYJXH010000189.1:0-2547 GCA_964373975.1 uncultured Nitrospirota bacterium
GATATAGGAGAACGCTATTTCAGCGCGGGCTTATGGGCGGGGGATTCGGAAGTGGATTGATTTTCGCCTTGTCAGGGCGTGAAATCCGTAGCGGGACAAGGTAGACCCAATACCACTTTCTTTGGCCCCGGTCCACGGGAGCGCGGGGTCCAGATAGTCGCACCTGTTTTGGTACACCGTGCCCACGGATAGCTCCCGTGCGAAATGTTCCGCACGGCTTGCGCTTTTTGTCCAAATTGACGCCGTCAACCCGTAACGGCTGTCGGCCATATCAGCAAGCGCCTCTTGGTCATTCTGCACCATTTTAACCGGCACGATTGGCCCGAAACTTTCCTCCTGCATGACCATCGCATCATTGGGGACATCGGATAAAAGGGTCGGAAGAAAAAAGTTGTCCTGCCACCATTTTCCACCCAATAGAAGTTCGGCCCCCCGTTTTAAAGCGTCCTCAACTTGTGCTTCTAGCTTAACGATATCCATCTGGCTAACCAAGGGCCCTAATGTCGTCTCATCCAACATCGGGTCGCCCAGTTTATATTGTTGAAGCAGTATCTTTGCTTGCGTTAAAAACTCCGCATAGTGCTTGTTGTGAACATAGACACGTTCCACAGAACAGCACGATTGACCGGCATTATAACAAGCCCCATCAACGATATTGGATACGGCAAACCGAATATCCGCGTCTTCTGCAACATACGCCGCGTCTTTGCCGCCTAGCTCCAAACCTACCGGCAAAATCCGTTGCGCGGCGAGCTGATAAACATGCCGTCCCGTTGCCACCGACCCTGTAAACGCCATATACGCAATGCGTGGTTCTGCAATAAGTCGCGATGTTTGCGCATTGCTCAAAATAAGGTTCTGGACGAGCGGGAGATCTACGATATTCCCAAATGCCTCCTCAAATCGTTGTCCGCACAGCGGCGTTCTGGGGCTGTGTTTTAGTAACACGGTATTCCCGGAAAGAAGCGCGGGGATTATAATATTAACCGGAATCAGCAGAGGATAATTCCAAGCGGCGATATTTAAAATCACACCCAAAGGGGCATGTTCAATACGGCGATTAAAATCTATTTTTTTAGGCAGAGTGGTAGACCTTAATGTCTCTTTGCTGATAGACAACATATATTCCGCTCGTTCAAAAAATGTCGTCACCTCTCGACGGGCCTCCCGAATTGGCTTTCCCATCTGACAGGTTATCTCGCGGGCAATCGCTTCTGCGTGGGTTTGGAAATAGCGTAACCCCTCGGTAACGTGCGCGATCCTTTTTTCAATGGGAACAAGACGCCATTGAAAAAAGGCTTCCTGCGCGTTCGCAATCTTCTGATTGAGTTTCTCCCCACGATCGTACGGCAGTGTACAAACAATTTCTTGATTATAAGGATTGACAACTTGAAGCGACATAAGGGCACAATAACCTCTCCACGAATATATTGTCAAAGGCGCACCCTTGAGGCAATGCGGAGTCTTTACAGAACGGTTTACGAACAGGTAGTATCTCATTCGATGCAAATTGAACTCAATGGCGTAAAAAAAGAACTCTTACCCGGAACCACTATTCACGGTCTTCTTGCGCAACTACACATCACTTCCGAACGGGTTGCTATTGAACTCAACTTAACCATCATAGATAAAAGTAAGCTCGATCAGGTTTTTCTAAAAGAAGGAGATCATCTGGAAATCATTAACTTCGTCGGAGGAGGCGGGTACCGACCCGCGGCGGTTATGAGCGGCCTCGTTGGGCCGCTAAAAGAAGGAGAATAAATGGCAGTCTTGGAGAAACCTTTTATTATTGATGGGGTAGAGCTTAAATCGCGTCTTATTGTGGGGACGGGTAAATATGCCTCGTTTGAAGAAAACAAAAAAGCCGTGATTGCTTCTGGCGCCGAGTGCGTTACGGTTGCGGTTCGGCGTGTGAACATTTTGGATCACGAATCTGAAAATCTTCTGGATTACATTGATCCGAAAGTTTATAGAATTCTGCCCAATACCGCGGGATGCTATACGGCAGAGGAGGCAATTCGCACCGCGCGTCTTGCCCGCGCCGCTGGGATTACAAACTGGGTAAAGCTAGAGGTGATTGGTGATCCCAAGACACTTTTACCGGATAACGAAGCGACACTAGAAGCCACGCGGGTATTGGTCAAAGAAGGGTTTGTGGTATTCCCTTATGTGAGTGATGATCCCATTATGGCAAAAAAACTTCAGGATGCTGGCGCGGCGGTGGTTATGCCGTTGGCCGCGCCGATTGGCTCGGGATTGGGCATTCGTAATCCGTACAACATTCAGCTTATATTGGAAGCCGTCTCCATTCCGGTGATCGTTGACGCGGGGGTTGGCACGGCGTCTGACGCGGCAATGGCCATGGAACTCGGTTGCGATGGAATACTGATGAATACGGCCATCGCGGGTGCGAAAAACCCAATTTTAATGGCGGAAGCCATGAACTACGGCGTGAAGGCTGGCAGAATGGCGTATCTCGCCGGAAGAATGCCCAAGAAACGCTACGCACAAGCCAGCAGTCCAGTAGAAGGGATGATTGAGTAGGGG
>CAYJXH010000190.1:0-2527 GCA_964373975.1 uncultured Nitrospirota bacterium
TTTCCACCCGCCAAACAACCCCCTTAATCCCCCTTTGTTAAGGGGGAAGGAGTCGCACTGGTTTTCACAGCCCCAACGAAGCGGGACGCCGCCTGCGGGGCTGTAATACCGCTTTCGGCCGCGCCTCCTAGCCTTCAAATATCGTTAGCTTCTGCCCTTCTTTTAAGGTTACAACCGCTTTTTTCCAGTCTGGACGTCTTCCAATAAATCGGTTTAATCGCTTTTCCTTGCCCATGCAATTTATAATCCTGACTTTGGTTATTTTAACACTTAACGTTTCTTCCAATGCCTTTTTCACTTCACTACGATTGACATCAGAACGGACAACAAAAGAATATTGGTTGTGCGTCTCACGCAACAAAGTTGATTTCTCTGTAACCAATGGAGAGATAACAATATCATGCCGATTCACGCCACACCTCCTCTAATCGCTCCAGATCACGCTGTGTCGTAAGCACCGTATCAGCACAAATCAGATCGTACGGATTTAAGCGGCGAACCTCAATCAGATCAACAGATGGCAAGTTACGAGACATACGATCCAACTCATCGGTTGCTTGATTCACGACTATTAGTATTTTCCCCTCTAACTGAAGTTTTGTGAACAGGTGAACCATGGAGCGCGTCTTCACCTCTCCAAAAACAAAATCTTCCAAAACAACAAGCTTGCCCTCTTTTACCTTAGAAGACAATGCCATAAAAAGAGCCAAGCGCGCCTTCTTCTTAGGCAACGAATAGCCATAGCCTCGCGATATAGGACCAAAAGTCGTTCCACCGCCCCTCCAAATTGGAGACCGCCTAGAACCAGCCCTTGCTCGCCCTGTTCCTTTTTGCGCCCAAGGTTTTTTCCCGCCGCCGCGCACAAAGCCCTTTGTTTTTGTTTGCGCAGTTCCCTGACGCATTGAGGCCTGCTGCATCGTTACCACCTCATGAACCACAGGAATAGAGATTGCAACGCCAAAAATAGCTTCGTTCAACCCAATCGCCCCTTTGACCTCATTCAAGGTGTTTTTTACATCAACTTTGATCATATTTTTCGCAAACCCCAAACGGGCAGAAAATTTTCTACCTCATACACCTTATTTAACGGCCTTTTTAACCTTCTCTTTTACAGAACGGTAAATAGAAACCAAACCCTTTGGAGACCCAGGGACAGAACCCTTCAAAAGAAGAAGATTCTCGTCGAGCCGAACATCCGCAACCATCACATCTTGTGTGGTTATTACTCTGGCACCCATATGGCCTGGCATTTTTCTGTTTTTAAAAACACGGGACGGAAAAGAACTGGCCCCAATGGATCCGGGAGCACGATGAAACATAGAACCATGCGTTGCCGGACCGCCTCTAAAATGATGCCGCTTAATAACCCCCTGAAATCCCTTTCCGATTGAGACCGCAGTCACATCAACCCGATCCCCCTTCTTAAACATATCAACGGTGAGGACGTCTCCCGTATTCATTCCAGCTAGGTCACCTTTAAATTCTTTAAGACGCCGCGTTGTGCCCACACCTGCTTTTTTGAAATGACCGGCAATGGCCTTTGTAACACGATGCTCGGCAACCTCATCAAAAGAAATCTGTGCCGCCTGATAGCCTTCCTTCTCCATCGTCTTAATCTGCACAACCTTGCAAGGACCAACCTGAAGAACCGTTACCGGAATGAGCTTTCCATCTTCCGAAAAGAACTGCGTCATGCCTAATTTATATCCCATCAACCCGTCAATCATTTACACTATCCCCACCCTAACCCTCCCCTTGAAGGGCAACGTGCCCTGCGAGGGGAGGGAAATGTTTTTCCATTATTGTAGAGGCGAACCGACCGTTCGCCCCTACGACTTCAATTCTATATTCACTCCGGCAGAAAGATTTAATTTCTGCAAAGCATCCACCGTTTCAGGGGTCGCTTCAAGAATATCCATCAGTCTTTTATGCGTACGAACCTCAAATTGCTCACGCGACTTCTTATCCACATGCGGAGACCGCAAAACCGTGTATTTCTGGATATGCGTCGGCAGTGGAACAGGCCCAACAACTTGCGCACCTGTCCTACATACTGTGTCTACAATTTCTAATACCGCCTGATCTAGCAGACGAGAATCATAAGCCTTTAATCGAATACGTATTTTCTGGTTCATATTTTTAATAACTACAAGGGGGTCACGTCACCCCCACAAATCAGGGCAACCACAAGGATTGCCCCTACACGCTTTATGGTTCCGGTTCACCACAGCCCCAACGAGGGCTGTATAACCGCCGGCGGCCGGTGCCGCCTACTTTATAATTTTTGAAATAACGCCTGCGCCGACAGTTCGGCCGCCTTCTCGAATGGCAAATCTTAGTCCCTCCGCCATCGCTATCGGCATAATCAGTGTCACTTCCATCTTCACATTGTCTCCCGGCATGACCATCTCAACACCTTCTGGTAACTTCGCAACACCAGTCACATCCGTCGTCCTTAAATAAAACTGCGGCCGATACCCATTGAAAAACGGCGTATGTCTTCCGCCTTCTTCCTTCGTCAAGATAT
>CAYJXH010000191.1:0-2525 GCA_964373975.1 uncultured Nitrospirota bacterium
CCGGAATAAACAGAAATTTGTTGAGCCGCTACCACCCCAAACGCGTTGAAGGTGCGTTCTCTGACAAAGAGGGTGAGAAGAGAGAGAATTAAAATCGCAACCGTTATATTTTGCGCCCACTTTGTCGAAGGTTTTTTTAGATACAAATGCAAAAGGCTTACACCAAAAGAAATCAAACCCAAAAAAAGCGCAATGAGGTAGTGTTCTCTTGCCGTAAAGAAATCCGTGAAAGCAAAAATGGGTGTTGAAAACGAAGAGACTTCTTCAATCTGATCAGACACTTTCTCTCTTGCAAACGCAACATTGTATTTTATGTCTGGATCGCGAGGCAGTAACTGCAATGCTTTCCGAAAATGAAAAATCGCTTGCCCTAGATGGTTTGAACGGAAAAAAGCGTTGCCCAGATTAAAATGAATTTCACCGTTTGCGACGCCTTGATCCAGCATTAGAGAATAGTTCTCAATCGCTTTTTTGTAATCGCCCTGTTCATACGCGGCATTCGCAATGAGAAATCGTTCGGCATCATTAGTGCCAGCCCAAGAAAAATTGGGCATCAGGAAGAAAACAATTGTTAATAGGGTCATTATTGCTTTGATGGGGCCGCTCCTTTCTCTATCTCCGAAACAAGTTCGGTCAGATCTTTTGCCAGAGCGTCGTGGTTTTCGTCCGTTTTTCCTCCGTACTGGGCGACTTCGCAGACCCGCAAAAATGTTTCGATCTTTTGCATTGTTTCTTCTGCAACTCCAAAAGGGCTTAACTTGGAATCGGTATCAGAAGAGGTCAACGCGCCTCCTTCAATATTGAACCGATCTCCCAGATAGGTCCTAAGTGCAACGGAAGCCTGCGCGAAAAAAGCCCCATTGCAAGGAAATCTTTTTGCTTCATCCTGAAACCGTTTGTATGCTTTTTCACGCCGCATATAGGCCGCATCTCCCAATAACCGATCCTGCCGCCTCTTTAATACAAAAATAATCGCGTAGAGAATCGGGCCGATGAAAAGCGTGATGAGAATGCCTCTTTCTTTTCCGGGAGAGAGGGAGTCTCTGTTTGGGGGACCCAGAGTTCGTTTTATTGGAATCAGATCGCGCCCAAAAACCTCTACCCCATTTTTCCCAGCTATCTTCCCCATGACCAAATCGGTTTTTTCGACCCCACCTCCCGCAACATTCAACTCAATTGGCTTTGTTTCCGCAAAGCGATATTGTTTTTTATCTGGATCAAAGTAGGCAACGGTTATCTTTGGAATCTCAATTTCCCCGCTCTTTAAGGGGAGAAGCGATTTTTTAAATATCTTTTTCCCCATCACTTGGTTGGCTGTAGATTGCAGATCAAAACTTGGCTTATCATCATAGACCGTAAAGTCGGTTTGCTTAGGCATGACCCACTGAAAGTCACGGATGTTGGCATTGCCTTCTATCGCGAGCGTTAGTGTTGTAGAGCGATCCTTCTCAATTGTTTGTTTCGATACCGAAGCGGTTACGGTTACAGAACCTATAAGACCGGCGAATTCTTTCGGCTTTCCAGCGGTGGGTGTGCGTGATACCAAGAGTGCGATTGACTCGGAAGAAACGGTTACTTTCTCGGTGCGATTAAGGAATGCAAATGGAGAGCGGTTGTTTGGCGCGTTACGAACAACAACATCGGCCATGACCCGTGCTGGTGGAATGGTCATCTCTCCTCCCAAAAGGGGGAAAAGGGCATACTTGATTTCGGTGACATTCCATTTTATGCCATCAACTACCTTATCATACGATTTCTGCTTTCCAAGCTCTTCCTTCAAAAAACCAGAAAAGTCGGGCAGTGCCATCTCTGCGTGGGTAAGCTCTCCCCGGTTAAATAACAAAAAGGTGTATACAATCTGTTCCCCCACGTAGGGGCGGCGATTGTTTACATCCACCGTAATATAAAAAGAACGCTCCTTGGGCGTAGGCGTGTTGACGGCCTCCTTTTGTATGTTGACGTTGATTTCAACAGGATTGCTCTGAACCGAAACCCCATTCACGGTAAGTGTTGCCGGGCCAATGAGAAATTTCCCCTGTTTTTTAGGAAGAAGCTGAAAGGAAAAAATTGTTTCTGTGTTTGTAATACCGTTTACAACATTCACGCGGGAAGACTTTCCTGCTTGGCTCACTGCAAAGGCCCCTACATTGTGGAGTTGCAGTTGCCCGGTTTGTTGGGGGCCCTTGAGGGTAATTTGCGCCATGATACCCTCTTCCATCGAAACTGCGGCCTTATCCACCGTAAGCAGAAGCGAACTCTCCTGTGCGTAGGCTGGTGTACTGTCCAAAAGGGATGCCTGTGATAACAGAAGAACGATTAGAATAAAACGTATGAATTTCAAGTGCGCAATTCCATTTAAAGAAGAATAAAAACACGAATGTTGATACGGAATCAAGGGACGCTATGAGGCGTTGGTGCACACCGGTTACAGCCATTGCCCACACGGTTGTGGAACAGGTATAATCCGCAGATGATCTACTATATTCTCTTTACGCTGTTTGTTCTGGCGATGCTCGCACTAGACC
>CAYJXH010000192.1:0-2501 GCA_964373975.1 uncultured Nitrospirota bacterium
TTCTTCATGAGGCAACGATACCCTCTTCGACGAGATTCCTGATGAGGCAATGCGGTAGATTGTCAAAGGGTGAATCATCCAAGTATAATCAGCCGATATGAACCGCCTAATTCATGAGACCTCCCCCTACTTGCGCCAACATGCCCATAATCCTGTCAATTGGTATTCTTGGGGCGAGGAGGCGCTTGCATTGGCAAAACGGGAGAACAAGCCGATCCTCCTTTCTATTGGCTATTCCGCTTGCCATTGGTGCCACGTCATGGAACGCGAGTCGTTTGAAAATGAGGCAATCGCCGCGTTGATGAACGAACACTTTGTGAATATCAAGGTGGATCGCGAAGAACGGCCTGATCTGGATCAAATCTATCAATCCGCCGTACAGCTTTTTATTCGTCGTGGGGGCGGCTGGCCGTTGACCATGTTTAACCCCCGATCATATTCCCTTTTACGGCGGCACCTATTTTCCTCCGAACGATCGCTACGGTATGCCAGGCTTTCCCACAATCCTTCAAGAAGTGGCGGCGGCGTATCGGGAACGGCCTGATGATGTCGCGAAAACCGTGACTGATGTTTCAGGGGCACTTGCAAGAATGTCAGAAGGCACTCATCTCACAGCACAGAAAGTTGATCCTGCTATTCTCGCCCGTGCGATTTCGGGACTTTCCCCTCTTTTTGATTCAACGTATGGCGGTTTTGGCTCGGCCCCAAAGTTTCCGTCCACCGCTTCATTAGCCCTTTTCTTGGCTTATGCAGATCAAAAAAATGATGCGACCTATTTGCAACGGGTGACGTACACGTTAGGACGCATGGCATGGGGCGGCATTTACGATCAGCTTGGCGGCGGGTTTCACCGTTATTCTACCGACGCGCATTGGCTAACGCCCCATTTTGAAAAGATGCTCTACGACAATGCGCAACTGGCTCCCCTTTATTTTGCGACCTATCAAAAAACGGGTGATGCATTCTATTTAAAAATTGGAGAGGAGATTTTAGCGTATGTCCTGCGTGAGATGACCGATGCTGGAGGAGGATTTTATACGACACAAGATGCCGATAGCGAAGGCGTCGAAGGAAAGTTTTTTGTATGGACGCCAGATGAGATGAAAACGCTTTTGGGCGAAAAAACAGGTGCATTGCTTTGCCGCTATTATGGCGTTACGGATTCTGGTAATTTTGAAGGCAAGAATATCTTGCATCTGCAAAAAACGCTGAATGTCGTTTCCCAAGAATTGGGATGGAATTTGTCAGAAGCCGAAGTCGCATTAAAAGAAGGAAGAGAGCAACTATTTCTTGAAAGGGAGAAGCGAATAAAACCGTTTCGAGACGAGAAGATAATAACCAGTCTCAATGGCCTGATGATCTCGGCCTTTGTTGCTGGGTATCAGGTTACGAGGAAGGCGGAATATCTTATCGCCGCTGAAAATGCCGTGCGTTTTATTATGGAAAACCTCTATAAAGACGGGCGTTTGCTTCGAACGATGAAAGACGGGGTGGCCAAACTCAATGGCTATTTAGATGACTATGCCTATTTTATCTCTGCCCTGCTTGATCTTTATGAAGCGACTGCAAAGAACGAGACGCTTGAAACTGCGCGCGTGCTTTGTGCCAAACTGATCGGCCAATTTTACGACAAGCAACAAGGCGGGTTCTTTTTTACTTCTCACGATCACGAGAAATTGGTGGGGAGACACAAGACCTATACCGATCAATCGGTCCCGTCGGGAAATGCCGTTGCCGTAATGGCTCTGTTAAAGCTCTATGCCATCACAAAGGATGACGCTTATTTTATGATCGCTGAAAAAACGTTACAGAGTTTTTCAGTGGCCATGGAGGAGAACTCGTTTGCTACTGGAAGTCTTATTGCCGCCGCCGATTTCTATATTAGAACGCCAAAAGAAATTACGGTTACAGGAAAGATCGGATCGCTTGAAATGGAAACACTGCTGGCCAAGATATACAGACTTTATCTTCCGAATAAAGTGGTCTTAATAACGGATGTAGGGGCAGGCCTTGTGCCTGCCCAGAAATTGGGCACCCACGAGGGGTGCCCCTACAATCATGGAAAACCGACCGTTACACTTTGCCAGAATCAGACCTGTTCTCTGCCGATGACTGAATGGGAAGCAATTGAAAAGGCTCTTTTGGTGTAGGGGCAGGGCCTTGTGCCTGCCCCGAAATTGGGCACCCACGAGGGGTGCCCCTACAAATGGATAAACCATGGGAACTGCACTAGAAACGCCAGACCTTTTTACGGAAGTGGGGCGTGCAACAGAAACAACCCTGCCTTGGAATGTTGTGCTCTACGATGACGCGGTACATACAATCAATGAGGTTGTTTTGCAGGTTCAAAAGGCAACGGGGGTCTCGCTTGAAGCGGCCTTTGAGATTACAATGACAGTTCATACCAAGGGACGCGCGATCTGTTACGCGGGCACCCACACCGAATGTGAAAAAGTCGCCTCGGTATTAAGAGAGATTGGCCTAACCGTCGAAATCGTTCG
>CAYJXH010000193.1:0-2473 GCA_964373975.1 uncultured Nitrospirota bacterium
AGGCGCGGACTCCCTCTGTTTTTTCCATCCAGCCCGGGAAACGAATCAGGTGGGGCGTACAACCCTGAAGAACGCGAAGTGACGCAGGCATCTCACGGAGGATCTTCCCTTCGTATTCATATCCATCGCAAACATAAAGATCGGGCATGCCATCTAAGATATCAATCTTGGTAACAGCAAGAGAGGTGAGGCCATTCACACGCACGGCATATCGCACCAAGACAGCATCGAACCAGCCGCACCGACGCGCCCTTCCGGTTGTTGCGCCAAACTCGCCGCCCTTCTGTCGTAGCGACTCGCCCATCGCCTCGGTCAGTTCTGCCGGAAATGGCCCTTGTCCCACACGGGTTGTATACGCCTTCGTAACCCCCAACACTTCATCAATTTGGGTAGGCCCAACGCCAGTCCCTGTGCATGCCCCCCCCGCCGTCGCATTAGAAGAGGTGACAAAAGGGTATGTCCCCATATCCACATCCAGATGCGTTCCTTGTGCCCCTTCAAAGAGAATATCTTTTTGTTGGCCGATGGCGGCATGAATCATCTGCGAGGTATCGGCAACGTAAGGTTTAATGCGTTCTCGGTAGCCCACATATTCTTTATAAACGGCAGAATGATCAAATCCATCTACCTGATACACCTCTTTTAAAAATATATTCATTTCAGACAAATTGCTTTCAAGCTTTTGGCGGAAAAGCGCGTCATCAAAAAGATCAATAACGCGAATGCCGATTCGTGACATCTTATCAGCATAAGCAGGGCCTATGCCCCGACCCGTCGTACCGATTTTCTGACTGCCTTTTGCGCTTTCACTGGCCTTATCAATTGCCCGATGATAGGGCATAATCAAATGGGCCATCTCGCTGATAAAAAGCCTTCCAGAGACCGAAATGCCATGAGAGGAAAGCGTTGCGATTTCTGAAAGTAAAGCCTCTGGATCAATGACCACGCCGTTTCCAATCACGCCGATTTTCCCCGGATGCAAAACCCCGGTAGGAACCAAATGCAGGACAATTGTCTTTTCCCCAAGGGGACCCTCCCCCGTGAGGGCGACAGTATGACCCGCATTATGGCCCCCTTGATAGCGAGCAACGATATCGGCCTTTTCTGAAAGGAGGTCTACCAGTTTCCCCTTTCCCTCATCGCCCCACTGTGTTCCCACAACAATTAAATTCATTCCGTTGCCTCCAATAAAATGGATTTAAAGATAGTACGAAGCAACCTCAATGTCAAATAATGTTCATCATCAAAACCCGATCCCACAAGGTCATCGGGGCCGCTTCTATACCGGAAATGGTTTTGAGCGTTTTATCATGAAGCGCCATGTTGCTGTGCAATGCCTTAAAACTCTGATTGCGCGCAAAGACCAGTGGGAAAAATCCGCTATTCCAAAAAAAGGTCATTTCATCCCCTAACCGTTGTAACAGGGTCACAGAAGGGCGCCGCGCCGCTTCATATTCCGACAATGCCTTTTGTGAAAAATCCCCCTTTTGAAAACAGTCTAATAGAACATCGGCCAAGATAACGGCATCCTCCATGGCCGCGTTTCTTCCTTGCGCAACATGGGGATTCATTGCATGCGCCGCATCCCCCATTAAGACCGCGCCGTCTGATACCCATCGCGAACACCGCACGCGAAAGCAAGGCATAAAGGCCGTCTCTTCCCAGCAGGTCAGCGCCGCAAGCGGCTTTTCCATCTCTTTATTGATAAAACAGACCTGCTCTTTGAAAGCGGAAATCTTCGAGGCGCGCAGAAAACCAATTTGATCTTTTGGTACCATATAAAACAGGTAAAGTGTTTGGCGGGATACAGGGAATAGGCCCAGTATTTTTCTCTTTCCCAAATAATATCGCGCAGATTCAAAACCCGCCGGGCGGGGAAGGAGTGCCGTTAGATAGCCGTCTTGATAGTGATGAAGACGATAGGGAATAGAAAGCGCGGAACGGAAAGGAGATGCCGCCCCATCCGCGCCAACGACGACGCGGGCATCTATTTTTTTAATTTTACGCTCCTGTTCGTAGGTTATCCCCGTGACACTGTTTGCGTCTTTTAAAAGCGATTGAAATGACGCGCCCCATATTATTTCAACGTTGGGCAAGGCAGAAACTTCTTTAAGAAACAAATCATGAATGATCTGGGGCAACAGTATGAGGGCGTGATTGTAGGGGGGCAAAAGCCGCTGATAGTCAATGGTACAAAGGGGTGCGACCCCTGCGAGCGGATCTCCATTTGAATTATAAAAGTGGACATACCGATTCTGATGCGGATCAAGGTTCCGGAGGGAATTTAGGAGGCCGATGTTAGAAAGTATTTTTAAGCCGCCGGGCTGAATCATCTCGCCGCGCGGGGGATAGGTCAGCGTTGTTTTTTTCTCCAACAGGGCAATGCGAAGCCCCTTTCTCCCGAGCAGGAGGGATAAGAGCAGTCCTCCCCCGCCCCCGCCGATAATAACGAGATCGTATTTTTTCTCGGCCA
>CAYJXH010000194.1:0-2406 GCA_964373975.1 uncultured Nitrospirota bacterium
CTTTCTCTTTAAAAGACGGCGGTGTCATTAAAGAGGGGTATCTGCACGAGCTAGATGCGTTAAGAGGTTTTCAAAGAGAGGGAAAGTCAATGCTCATTGAGATAGAGCTTACAGAACGCCAGAAGACCGGAATTGAATCACTGAAGGTTCGCTACAATAATGTTTTTGGCTACTACATTGAAGTGAACGCGGCGCATGTTAAAAAAATTCCATCGGACTATATTCGCAAACAAACCCTCACGAACGCCGAACGTTTTACAACAACGGCGTTAAAAGAAATTGAAGATCATCTTCTGGGTGCAACCGAAAAGATCGTTGCACTAGAACAAAATACGTTTGAGACAATCAGGCAGAAACTCGCCATTCATACAGGCCGCATTCAGGCCATGGCCGGAAAGATCGCGGCATTAGACGCGCTGATCTCTCTTGCGTCTGTGGCGCATCAAAACGGGTATGTCTGTCCAGAGGTCCATGCGGGTTTAACGGTTCGCATTATCGAAGGAAGACATCCTGTGTTGGATAAGATGCTGTCACATTTCGTCCCGAATGATACCTTAATTGATCCGCCAACAGATGGGCTTTTGCTCATTACAGGCCCCAACATGGCTGGAAAATCAACTTATATGCAACAAGTCGCGCTCATTGTTTTGATGGCCCAGATCGGAAGTTTTGTGCCCGCAAAATCTGCGACCATTGGCGTTTGCGATCATATTTTCGCGCGGGTTGGGGCGAAAGATTCTCTCACAAAAGGAATGAGCACTTTTATGGTGGAGATGACCGAGATGGCGCAAATCCTTCGACACGCAACGCCGCGAAGCCTTATTTTACTGGATGAGTTAGGACGCGGCACATCCACATTCGATGGAATCAGTATTGCGTGGGCCATTGCCGAACATGTTTTACAACTTTCGGCGCGCACCCTTTTTGCAACGCATTATCATGAATTGGCACAGCTTTCTTTGACCCATAAAGGCATTAAAAACTACCATGTATTGATTCGAGAATGGAACGATGAGATTATTTTCTTGCGCAAGGTCGTTGAAGGGGGAAGCGACAAAAGTTATGGTATTGAGGTGGGTCGCCTTGCGGGCTTGCCTCAAAAAATAATTAGCAGGGCCAAGGAGGTATTACAACAATTAGAGGGGGCACCGGCCCCCGGCGGGATTGGCGGCCCGCAGGCGGCGTCCCGCCTCGTTGGGCCGCTAGAAAAAACGGGAGACCTGTTTGCCTCCATGCCTCCGCTTCCGCACCCTATTATCAAAACGCTTCAATCGCTTGATTCGAATGCGATAACGCCGATTCAAGCACTTCAAATTCTAGCCGACCTTTCGGAAGAGGCGAACAAAATATCGTAATGCATTTTACCAATGGACGGCGACTTTAACGGGTTTCTTTGCCGTATTAAGATAATGAACAAATTGATGCTTACAGCCAAACTGATGCAAGTCGCGCGTGACAACAACATCCTGTCTGCAATAAATTCCAATCTTTGCAAATTCCCCTGCGCGAAACCAGTCTATCGCCTGCAATCCATCTGCGCTTTTTGCAGACTGTAACGTGGCTTGCGCCAGACTGTTTAATCCGACCCGAAAACCCAGTTTCGCATGAAGATCGGCCAAAAGATCAAATGTATTAATTTTAGAAAAATCAAAATCGGTGTAGCCCGCAAGCACACCATAATCAAAATTGATGATATTAAATCCCACAACCTGATCTGCGGTTGAGAGTTCCTTCACAAGGGCAGGAATATCTTCTTCTTCATAAGGCCGAAAGCACTGATCGCGCGTTGAATAGGTTACGCCAAACGAAAATCCCATCTTCTTTTTATTGCCCCAGCCGCCGACATCGTCCGCGCTCTTTTGCGTTTCTAAATCAAAATAGACAATATTCATTGTTTTTTTACCCCCCCTTCACGGAGAGGGTGGCCTTTTATTTTTTCCTGCAATTCCAACAAAACCTTTATCTATCGGGTCATTTTAGTGAAGCACATAAAACCTACACCAGATGGATAGTCACTCTTCGCCCAACAGCTGCTGCCGCTCGTTGTAGACTCAAAAGCGTGATGTCGTTTTTCGGATCAAGCAGACGATCAACCTGTGTACGACTGGTCAAAAGTAGTGTGGCCATCTTGTTTTTGGAGATTTTATTTTTCTTCATTGCCGCGCCAAGCTGCCATGCCACAACCTCCTTAATTGCCTGTGCTTGCGTTTCTTCAAAGATTCCCTCTTCCTTGAGGAAAGAATCAATGCTCGAACCCATATGCTTCTTGCTCATCGTTCTAACTCCTTTTGACGTTTACGCGCCAATGCCAAATCCTCATCCGGGGTTGTGCGCGTTTTCTTAATAAAACCATGCAGTGCGACAAGGCACTTGCTGTAAAGGCAGAGCAAGACGCGCGCTGTCCGT
>CAYJXH010000195.1:0-2401 GCA_964373975.1 uncultured Nitrospirota bacterium
TGATAATCACGCCATTGCTTAAGATATGGGAAGCCGTAACGACTCCCTGTCCGCCAATTCCGGCCATCCGAACATTGTATCTTTTAACTCTTCCTACCACGCCATTTGTCGCCATAAAATCTCCTTATCTAATTACAACCCCATCCCCACCTAGCCTCCCCTTGAAGGGCAACGTGCCCTGCGAGGGGAGGGATTAGGAGAGAAGCCCTAACTTTTTGGACTTACTTATTCTTCGGTTGATGGCCCTTTTAGCTTCCGTTTTTCTGCAACGAGATTATCCCAATACTCTTTTGCCTCATCCGAGAAATATTCATGAAACTGATAACGGGCATTCTCCACCTCTTTTGCGTCATCCATCACCTTAGGTGTTGGAATCGCATATTCGATATTGCAGGAGGTATAGGCCTGCACGTAAGTGGGGCCAATCTCTCGCGCAATGAGAACAGCCTTCTGAATTGCGGCGGCAACACGGGTTGGATTTGTTGGAACCACGCGCACAATATAAGCCACACCCGCAGTTTTCGCTAAGCCAATCATATCCATCTTCTCGAATTTCTTGCCGTTGGGTGCCATCTTTAAGACCATTCCCTTTTGGGTCATTCCACTTTCCTGCCCACCTGTATTTCCATACACCTCGTTATCTAACATGACAGTTGTAAATTTCTCTTTCCGAAACCAACTGTGCATGACCATTGAGAATCCAATGTCGGCTAATCCCCCGTCTCCTGCGGCAACAATAACGTCCTTTGGCTTATCTTGAAATCGAATACCAAGACCTCGTTTTAACCCCGAAGCGACGGCGTTTGTGTCCCCATAATTTCCGTAGATAAAGGGAACCGCACCTTGAGAAAGAACCAATCGGCCACACCCGGCCGTACCTACAAATATGGTATTTTCTGGGTTTGGAAGGGCGATATACATTGTTCGAATAAAAAGAGTCATGGCACAACCGGCACACATCGGGTGCTCTTCAATCAACTCTTTAAAGGATCCCATTTCAGAGACCTTACGCGGAGAAGAAAACTGGCTGTCCTTCACCAAGTCGTAATACTCTTGCGGTAAATACTGTTCAAAACCCGGCGATACTTTAATTGTTTCTACTGACATGATACACCTCCTTCTATGACTGTGATTTAACTATGCGCTTTCTTATCCCCCAAAACATATTCTAAAATCAACTCTGTCGGCATGGACATCCCACCGAAAACGCGAGGACCCGAAACAATCCGTTCTGTTCTTGGAAGGACATTGCGAACCTCTTTTGCAAGCCACCCCGGATAATTAAATTCAGGAATGACAATCTTTTCCGCATGGTCTAATGCCTCAATAAGCTCCTGATTCGGGAACGGCCTTAAAGACTTCACTTTAATAAGACCCACATCAGCCCCCTGCTCGACTGCCTGTCGTTGCGCCTCACGCGATTGCGAAACAGCCGATCCAGAAGCAACTATCATTGTCTTAGCTGTTGGATTCACAACCTCGATCAACCCCCCTAACCATCTCTTGAGCCATTTCCTAGATCGTTCTGCGGCGGCCCATGTCTCTTGTTGCCAAGAGGCGTGCATCTGATAGGAAATAAAGTTTGATTTCTGAATTGGCGCATCACGCGATATACGAATCGGTGGATTTTCGTTGTCCATCATGGGAACCGCCTCATGATAACAAGCACGCGGCGGAAGTTTTATATCAGGCGAAGGAAGCCTCACCCATCCACGCGCATGGGTTACAAAAAAACCATCCACGGCAACGGCAACAGGAAGCGTTACTTCCGGCTTTTCCCCAACCATATAACCAATAATAGGATAATCGTAAAAATCTTGCTGATTTTCTGCATGAAGAACAATACATCCGGTGTTCAACATATAAGAAATCTCGATGTTATCCGGTTGAATGGCCAACGGGGCATTGATAACACGACACATAATGAGCAACATACAGGGAAGCCTGCCTCCGGGCCATGACGATATCACCTCAATCCCGCGCATAAGCCCTGGGCCGGCAGTCGCTGTCAAACACCGGACACCCGACCGGGACGCGCCAGCAATAGCCGAAAACACCCCATACTCTTCTTCCCCACGGTAATAATCTTTAAGGTACCCCTCGGCGTAAAGATACCCAACCTGTTGCATCGTCTCGCTCTGTGGCGTAATAGGAAACGAAATGGCGATGTCAACATTACACCGACGAATAGCCTCTTTTGCCGCTTCGCTCCCCGTAATAAAAGTCTTTTCACGCGGGGCATGCAAAATAAGATAGTCAGGGTCAACAACCTTCTGCGCGGCCGCCCCCTTTTTAGCCTCCGCTTTCGGAGGTTCCGCAACCGCCGAAATCACATCCCCTTGAGGATTCGTCTTTACTTCGTCTTCTAATGCTTCAGCCATTTGTCTCTCCATTAAAGGGG
>CAYJXH010000196.1:0-2398 GCA_964373975.1 uncultured Nitrospirota bacterium
CGTGAGACATCCGGCCCATGCCCCTTATCACGACTGGCGATTTTATCAATTTCATCAATAAAAATAATGCCTGAATTTTCCACGCGATCAACCGCCTCCCGCGTCACTTCATCCATATCAATCAGCCGGGCAGACTCTTCCTGTGCAAGAAGCGAAAGCGCCTCCGGAACCTTCACACGTCGTTTTTTCTTTTTGCCCGGCATCATCCCACCAAGCATTTCGCGCAGATTGCCTTCTAGTTCCTCCATCCCAACATTCGAGATCACGCCAATGGGCGGAAACGATTTATCCTTCACCTCCAAATCAACCGACTTATCATCCAGTTTTCCCTCCCGCAACAGTTGTTGCATTTTCTTACGGGTCTGCTCGTACGAGTCAGAATAAGGCGCAGTCGTCTCTCTTGATTCACTGGAAATACCGGTTGGCGCTTGCAGAGGCGGTGGGGGAAGCAGAAGGTCTAACAGCCGATCTTCCGCCATGCTAGACGCCTTTTCCAATACCGTCTCACTATGCTGGCTCTTGATCATACTAATTGATAACTCAACCAAGTCGCGAATCATAGACTCGACATCCCTGCCCACGTATCCCACTTCCGTAAATTTCGACGCCTCCACCTTGATAAACGGCGCATGAGAAAGTTTAGCCAGCCTGCGAGAAATCTCCGTCTTTCCCACGCCGGTCGGCCCGATCATAATGATATTCTTAGGCATGACCTCGTCTCGTAATTCCGCGGACAGACGCTGTCGCCGCCAGCGACTGCGCAAGGCGATTGCCACCATGCGTTTGGCGTCCTTTTGCCCAATAATATATTTATCCAGCTCCTCAACAATGCGCCGTGGAATTAAATCTGCTGTGTCTATTGGCATCCTTCTCCTTGAATGGTTTCTATCATTATTTCTTTGTTGGTGTAAATACAAATATCGGCGGTAATGTGCATTGCGGCTTCTACAATGGCGTGGGCGGTGAGTTCTGTGTGTCCTATTAAGGCACGCGCGGCGGCTTGCGCGTAGGGGCCGCCGGAACCGATTGCCACAACCCCATCGGTCGGCTCAATCACATCGCCATTCCCAGAGATGATGAGGGAATGGTCGCGATCTGCAACGGCCAACAAGGCTTCTAGCCGCCGTAAGATTCGATCGGTTCGCCAATCTTTAGAAAGCTCCACGGCCGCCCGCACGAGATTGCCGTGATACTCTTCAAGCTTCGCCTCGAATTTCTCAAACAGGGTAAAGGCGTCTGCGGTGGCTCCGGCAAAACCGGTGAGAATCGAATCGTTATAAATCTTGCGAATCTTTCGCGCATTATGTTTCATCACCGTTGCGCCGAGTGTCACCTGCCCATCCCCGGCCATCACCACTTGGCCGTTACGCCGCACAGAAAGAATTGTTGTTGAGCGAATTTTAATGTCATCCATTTAAGGTTTCTCCAGAACACCGCGTGGGTAGGCTTTATCATAGACTTGCATGAGATGATCTACCTGCAGGTGCGTATAGCGTTGTGTGGTTGAAAGTGTTGTGTGTCCTAGCATTTCCTGAACGGATCGCAAATCGGCCCCTCCCTCCAAAAGATGGGTGGCAAAGGTATGTCGAAGCGTGTGAGGAGAAAAAGAAGGCCGATCTATTTGACGCATATATTGTTTTACAATCCGATGAATCGTTCGCGCCGTTAATGGCACTTTTTTAGCGTTGCAAAAGACAACACCCTCCGCAGACGGAAATCGCGAAAGATATTGTTGTAGCACAGTCATCGCCTTTTCGCCAATAGGCACGACCCGTTCTTTTCTGCCCTTTCCAAAAACACGGATCAGGCCTGCATGAAAATCAATATCCTCTTTTTTAAGCGAAACCAGTTCCGAAATGCGTATCCCCGTAGAATAAAATGTTTCTAATATGGCCGTATCGCGTAAGCTACGCCGTGCGGCTTTCTGCGCGAGATCGGGGTTGGAAGGGCGGGGAAACCCCGCCCCTACAGGACTGCCCATCAGCCTCTGCGCCTCGTCCACAGTCAAAAACTTGGGGAGCCGTTTTTCTTTTTTGGGGGCGGTAATCCATCGTGCGGGATTTTGATCCACCCAACCTTCACGCGTCAGATATTGGAAGAACGATCGGAGCGTCGCCAATTTTCGGGCAACGGTTGTTTTGCTTAATCCATTTTTTTTTAATTCCGCCAAATACGCGCGCAGGGTCATCAGGTCAATTTTATCTACGCCCTGATCGCATCCACGAGACGCAAGAAATGAGGAAAATTGCGATAGATCAGAAAGATAGTTCCGAACGGTGTGTGGAGAAACATTGCGTTCTATTTTAAGGTACTGTTCAAAATAACGTACGGCTCGAATCATGGTCTTTCATTCTAGGGCTTAGAAAGGAGCAAAATCAATATGGCGGGTGTGACAGGG
>CAYJXH010000197.1:0-2390 GCA_964373975.1 uncultured Nitrospirota bacterium
TCTTCAAATCGCATGATCCGTGTCTCCTGTAACCATTCTGTCCGTCTCATATTCAAGTCTCCTTTCAACTCAATATGAAACCGGACAGATCACGTGTTACAAGACCGGACAGTTTACATGTTCTCTACAGGGACACTTAAAATGATTGACGCATTGTCCCATCCCTTGTACAATGGCAATACTCTGATTTATGGAATGAAAACGAATGGATAAGACAGCCTTTTTGGTAGCATCCCTCTTTGATGCGTCAGACGAAAGGACGTATTGGCTTTCTAAAACGCCATACGAACGCTTACAAGCTGTGGAACAAATGCGACAGGTCATTTATGGGTACAAGCCTTCTGCCACCCGACTTCAAAGATTTTTTGAAGTTGATCAACTCAAAGCAAGTTGAATACTTGCTGGTGGGCGGTTATGCCGTCAGCTATTATGGCTACTCCCGCGCTACCGCTGACATTGATATCTGGATTGCCATTCACCTTCGCAATGCGGAGAAAATGGTTGAACTCATTCGCGAGTTTGGATTTGCCGTTGAAGGGTTATCCACCGAGCTGTTTCTAAAAGAAAACAATATCATCCGCATGGGTTTACCGCCATTTCGCATTGAAGTGTTGACGAACATTTCAGGCGTAAACTTTGAAGAATGCTACAAGGGACGAATGACCGACATCCTCGATGATATTGAAGTAAATTTTATCAGCCTAGAGCATTTGAAGATTAACAAGAAGGCCGCTGGCAGACTGAAAGACCTTGCTGATTTGGAGTATTTGCCCTAGGTAAATAGCACAGGGTAAGGAGAATCCATGAAGATTGCTGTTATTGGGGGGGGGAGTTGGGGGACTGCGTTGGCGAAGGTTTTGGCAAACAAAGGAGAACCCGTTTCCCTCTGGGCCTACGAACAAGCCGTGGTGAACGCAATAACAGTTCACCACGAAAATACGCCCTATCTTCCCGGTGTTCCCCTTCCAGAGAATTTGACCGCGTCGCGCAACTTGCAGACCGTATTAGAGAATGCCCCTGTCGTTCTTTTTGCCGTGCCGTCTCAACACGCCCGATCTATTTTAAGTCAGATGGCCTCCTTGATCAAAAAGGAGACACCCATTGTCTCGGCGACAAAAGGGATCGAGATCAAAACGCTTCTGACAATCTCGGAAGTAATCCGCGAAGCATTGAACCGAGACAGCGGCGATAAGATTGCCGTTCTTTCCGGGCCAAGCTTTGCGCGAGAGGTCGCATTAGATCATCCGACGGCTGTCACGTTAGCCTGTACGAATCATCGGCTCGCCCTGCGCCTTCAACATATTTTCTCAACCCCTTTTTTTAAACTGCTCATTACATCCGATAAGATGGGTGTAGAACTCGGCGGGGCATTGAAAAACGTCATTGCGATTGCCGCGGGCATATCCGACGGATTGGGATTTGGTTTTAATACAAAAGCAGTCTTGATGACGCGGGGATTATCCGAGATAACCCGTTTGGGGATTGCAATGGGCGCAGACATCAATACATTTTATGGCCTCTCTGGATTAGGAGACCTCTCTTTAACCTGTAGCGGCGCACTCTCCCGAAATCGCAAGATAGGCGAAATGCTTGGACAGAGGCAACCTGCCCTGCGAGCAATGTCTCTGGATATGATTTTAAACGAAATGCAGACGGTGGCCGAAGGGGTTGAGACGACGAAATCAGCCGTTGCCTTATCCAAAAAATATAAGGTGCCTATGCCGATTGTGCAGGAAGTGTATCGGGTTTTATTTGAGGAAAAATCTCCAAAGCAAGCCGTAAAGGATTTAATGGCGCAAGCGTATGGCAAGGAAGTTCTTCTGGAAACGCATCCAAAATCCTCCCCTTCAAGGGGAGGCAGGGTGGGGATGGGCTTGTAGATGACCTCATTTCTCACGTTCGTTTCCTTCATCGGGGGATTGATTCTTCTGCTGTATGGCCTCACGCTATCGGGCCGCGGCTTGGAAGAGGCGGTAGGATTTCGCCTTAGGGGGCTTCTTACAAAGCTGACGCAAAACAGACTTTTAGGCGCGACTTTCGGCGCACTGCTAACCGCAGTCATTCAAAGCAGTAGTGCCACAACCGTGCTTTTAGTAAGACTCGTGAATGCGGGGATACTCTCTCTTTTTCAGGCCATTCCGATTCTGCTTGGCGCGGATATCGGCACCACCTTCACCGTGCAGTTGATTGCGCTCGATATTCACGCGCTGGCGCCGCTGATTATGGGCATTGGATTTATAATCCATTCTGGCGCAAAGCGAAAAGGCGTGAAATCAATTGGCGCGGCCATACTGGGATTTGGGTTTATCTTCTTTGGACTCCATATTATTGCCACAGCCATCAGAGAGATTCCCGCCTCACCCAAGCTATTTGCATGGGTAACATTTATT
>CAYJXH010000198.1:0-2390 GCA_964373975.1 uncultured Nitrospirota bacterium
TTCACAGAAGATTCCATCAAGCTGTTGGCTTGTTCTGGATAGAAGCCGTCGTAGCCGTTTCGCTCTGTCAATTCAAGAACGGTAAATGCCGATTCATCGCGCAGTTCTGCGACTGTAAAGATTTGGCGAAGGCGAGACCCTTTTGATCCTACAACATTTCCTGAAAACGCAACGCCATTCTTTGAAAGGTCATCCACTGTCTTATCAATATCAGTCACTAAAACGGCAACGTGATGCAGCACATCCTCCCCAAACTTCTTGACCCATGCGGGAATAATCGCCTTATGGGCTTCCGGATAAGCCTGATCAATAAAAAGCGCGGGGAAACTAGGTTTACGGTATATCTTTGCCCACCACCCTTGATCCTTATATTCAACCATTTCGCCCTGATATAAATATCCTTTTTTTAAAAAGACCTCGGCGCGCCGATCTATATTGAGACATCGAACGGTAATATGATCAATCATAAAAGGCCATCCGTATTGTTCGCATGCAGAAATATAAAGACGCCCTGCCCTGCTTTCCAGAAAGAAATCTTCAATCAGATGGTCAACCAGAAAATCGCCATATAGCGGAAATCCCTTGTTCATACCCTTCTCCTTTTCTTCCAATTATACTCCTATATTGAATAGAGAATAAACATCTGATACAGTGAAGCCATAGTAATCAGATGCGGCACATTTATAAAAAAATTCCTTTTCTAGTGCTGTTTCTCTTTTTCGCATTTTTCAGCCCTTCCCCCGCAGGGGCTGTTCCTCCTTCTGATTCATACGAGAAAATTGAACAGACTGATTTTTCTACTGCCCCACAAATGAACTATCCTGAAAGCTACGGAGGTCATAGATCGTTAAACAATCGTTCCATCCTTTGGATATTGATTCAACAACACTTCTATCTCGGGAGTCTTGTCTTGGGGACACCGATGATTGCGTGGCTCATGGAACTTTTTGCTTACTTGCGCAGAAAGAAAGATAAAGAGGGCAGTCAGGTGATAGATCGTTTGGCCGCCCATGTCATGCAGATTGGAATGCCATTTTATCCATTCACGATTATCTTTGGTGTAATTCTCCTTTCCGGATTTATGCTCTTGTACCCTGTATTTTTTCAATATATAGCACAACTGTTTCGGCCTATTCTTATTCTTTACGCCCTTGCATTCTTCATGGAAAGCCTCCTCTTCTACGGTTACGCCTACCGATGGGGGCAACCCCCCCCGGCGGATAAAGTCGCCCCGTTGGGTCGCCTAGGGCAAGAGGTAGCGGTGGGGGCGCCTATCGTGGAGAACAAGGAAAAGTTACGGCATTTGGGAATGGGGTTTCTGCTTTGCCTCAATGGCATTTTGATTATCTGTCTGGCAAACGCCCTCATGTCTTTTATGATGTCTCCTCGCGGCGTTGATGCTGGAGGGCGTTATTTAGGCGATCTCTGGGCCATTGTTCATACCCCATTCTGGAATCCGCTCAATGTTCATAGGGTGTTGGCGAGCATTATGTTTAGCGGCGCGTTTATTGCCGCTTACGCGGCCTTTCGCATCTTGACCACATCGGATCCTGCCGTTGCCGCGCATTACGATCAGATGGGACATATCACCATCATGCTTGCCACTGCCAATCTCTCCCTGCTTCCTTTTGCCGGATACTGGTTTGCCAAAGAGATTTTTATCTTTCGACAGCGAATGGGCATGACCTTAATGGGGGGAACATTAAGCTGGCTTTTTGTCGTTCAGGCAATGCTGGTTGGATGTATCTTTATGACGGTGATCTATTATCTCTTTTCGGGAACAGCCCGAATGGAAGGGTCTGCAAGATACCGTCCCTACATGAAATATCTGTTTCTACTTCTTTTGCTCTCTTTTCTGATTTGGACCACGCCGCATACATTGCCAGCGACCTCCACAGAGTTTCAAACGATGGGTGGTACGCAACACCCTATCGTCGGCTACTATGGCACGATGAGCGCGAAGAATACGGCCATCAATACAATGATACTGATTCTTACGCTTTGCTTTATTATCTTCAAACGGTGTAATAAACAGATGACGATCTCATGGGTGCGATGGGGTAATATCGCGCTTGCGGCTTTGTTTATTGCGGCGGAAGCGGTCATTATATTTTTGGGTATTTATGGGATGGTGATTCCTGCCAATGTCCGTGTTGCGTTGGCGTTTCCCCAATTTATGACGGCAATCAGCGCGTTGATTCTTGGTTTTTTCTTAAACTATAAAATGTTGGATGGAGCGAAAATCATTGGGCCGATTCGATGGGGAAAGCTCCCCACGTCGGGTGCCATTGCCCTTTTTGCGCTGGCCTTTTTTATCGCAACGACCATGTCGCTCATGGGCTATATTCGTTCTTCTGTAAGGCTCAACTGGCATATTACGGAAATCATGG
>CAYJXH010000199.1:0-2371 GCA_964373975.1 uncultured Nitrospirota bacterium
CTAACCGCTATCTCATCGCCAGATGGATTTTGATGGCCTTTTCAATCTGCGTGATTTCCTGATGTCCAAGCCTTCCTAGGCGGGAAACGAGGCGGCTTTTGTCGAGGGTTCGGATCTGGTCGGCCTTGATCTTCGAGTCCTTTGGAAGGTTGCCGGTTCCTTTCGGTAAGGCTATCTCAAAAGGGTAAATCTTATCTATTTTCTTCGATGTTATGGGTAAGATGGTTACGGTCCATGCAAATTCATTATTCTGATCATTCGAGATGACGACGACAGGGCGGGTTTTTGCGATCTCACTTCCGACAACAGGATCGAGGTTTGCCAGATAAACCTCTCCCCGTTTAATAGTCATCCCATCCTGTAAGATCAGCAGGCTCAAACTCTTTCGCAAAGGCAAGCCCCTCTTCCTTTCTTGTTTTATATCCTTCTTCCAAGATTGGAAGGAGCGCTTCACGCTGAAGCTTTTCGACACGTTGTTGTAATGTCTCCGTAATAAAACGGCTTTTTTTGCGAGGCCCTACGAGTGTCTCTAACTGCTTGGAAAGCTCTACAGGAAGGGTGATATTAAATCGAACCGTATTCATTATGCGCATTCTATAAGTGTTTATTCTTTACACATTCATAATACACAATATAAGGCGCACTTTTCAATAGAGAATGCAAATCGCTATGCCCTCCGCTCCAAAGCCAACAAAAATGTCTTAAACCCTACAAAAATGTCGTAAAATTTCGATGGGGGGTCTTCTTTATATAGTGTAATGACTTAATTTTAAATGTAATTTAGTATTGGCATAATTTTTGCTGTATATGTGATATGACTTTTGAAATACAATGTTGTATTTCTGGGCGAAGGTGCCCTCTGGCCAATGACGGCTTGGGGCGCCTTTTTTTTTGAATTTTTTGTAAAATGATGAAACGCGAAGGAATCTTACATCCTAAGTTTATCGAGAAATTCTCCCGACTTGATTTTGAAGCCGAGCCTATGCCTGTGCTCACGCTTTATCCGCAACCTCCGCTTATCACATTAGAGGCAGTGCGTCTTTTGGTGTCTGGGCTAGAAGAGCATCCTCGTGTTATTCCGTGGTCTGCGCTCAAAGAGCTTCCACAGGTTAAAACCAAAGCGGCAGTTATTTGTCAGATATTTAACTGGTCTGAAACCGTGGCATGGGAAGGCGTACGGCTGGTTGATTTTCTGGATTATTTTAAAATTGATACCCATCCTGAAGGTTACTTTGGTTTCTATTCCCGTGATCAATCTTTTTTTGAAGGGTTATCTCGCGATGAAGCGCGTGATCCCCGCGTTCTTTTGGCTTTCGGCCTCAATGGGGGCCCCTTGCCGGAACAGCACGGGGGGCCTTTGAGACTCGTTGTTCCTTTTCTGCAAGGGTATAAGAGTGTGAAATGGATTCACGCTATTCGTGGATATCGAAACGATCCGGTCGGCATTAAGCGGCTTTTAGGGCAATCCCCCACGGGCATTTTAAATGACAAATGGAAGAACCAATTTCAAATTGTTCCGCCTACTGGAAAGACGGGCGATCCGCCGCTTTTAGCCCCTTCCCTCCAATCCACAAACCCTCTGCCGACAGAAATGCTCCCTCCGGTTGTTGCAACACTTTCGGAAGAGGGAAAGCGGTCTAAAGGGGTCTCACCGCATCTGAAATTAAAAGAGGTTATCGCCATCATCCGGGCTCAAAAGCATGTTGCCACGCGTAAGGCGTTAGAGGCCGTCGGCATTTTTTCGTATACCACGCAAACGGTTTTGGGAAGGAGTAAACAGCGCGGATTGAGAATTGAGGCCGAGGGAAAAGAGGCCGTCTCAATCCGATTTTTGCCCAAGCAGTATTTCTCTATTGTTGTGACGGAAAAACAGGCCGCGTTGGCTGTTTCCGCCATTGTAAAAGCAAATCGAACGGGTGTGGGGGTGGCTGGAGACGGCCGCATCTTCGTCGTTGATATTGATGACGCGGTGCGAATTAGTACCGATGAACATGGACAGACCGCTTTATCATGAAACTCATTCGCGCCATTATTCGCACTGAAAAAGAGGAATCGGTTATTGCCAATTTGGAAGCCGCTGGACTTTATGCCATCACGAAAATGCCTGTATTGGGGCGCGGGAAACAGCGGGGCATTAAAATGGGAGCGATTCAATATGCCACTTTATCCAAGGTAATGTTACTGTTGTTTGTGGATGAACTAGACTACAAAAAGGCCATTGAGGCAATTGAAAATGGGGCCTATACAGGGCATCCCGGTGACGGCAAAATCTTTTCGCAAAACGTTTCTAAATCGTACACAATTCGGACAGCGCAAGAGGATTCTTAAATGGCAAAATTCATTCAGGCAATAAGAAGCGGTCATCCCCCCA
>CAYJXH010000200.1:0-2347 GCA_964373975.1 uncultured Nitrospirota bacterium
CGGTGCCGGCATTGGCCTGTCCATTGTGAAGCAGATTGTCGAGGCGCATGGCGGCACCGTGGAGGCAAAAGGCACACCGCAAGAGACAGAGATTTTCATTACGCTTGCCATAAATGGAATAGACGCTTGATCGTCATTCCCGAGTGGTTCTATCAGGAATCCAAAAGGTTTTGATTTTAATAGGCACTCCCTTCACCCGGCCATTTCCAAAGCAACTCGTTGCCTACAAGACTATGAGCGGTAAATCCCCTCCTTCACAAGGAGGGGTAGGGGAGGTTATCAGTTTTATTCAATAGGAACCACTCCCTCTTCAACCTTCAAGTAAGTACTGTCAATTTCTTTTTGAACCTCAATCGTCTTCTTCAGCGACGTGGCGACGCGGCAATAATGTTGAATATCCTCAAGGCCGAGAACGCGCTTTTTTCGATCCTTCAGCCATTTGTCCAGAACATGGTAGCCGCCGATTTGGTATTCCCAAGTTTCTTTTTCGACACCTTCAAAATATTGAGCGGCGTTGATATAGACCCTGTGTCCTCCCTCGTCGTATCGTGGCTTCTCCACGCAGTTGTTTCCTGATCCTTGGAAGCGGACAGCAGGAGGATCAAGGTCGGAAGATTTGAGAAGGTGCAAGTCAACCAACTGCTTTCCGTATTTGCCCATCTGAAGAAAAATCTTTTTGTTTTTGGTGAACGGCACCCGTGGAAAATTCCCATCAACCTGAAAGTAGGTCTTGATCTCTTTGGATATCCAATCCCCAGTATTGGTCGAGTGCCCGGAATAAGGGGGATTGCCAAGGATAGCAAGGATCGGCGTTTCCTTCTTCACCTTTCCAGCCAATCGGGATTCTTCCGCCAAAGAAGACATCCCCGGCAGCCTTGATTGAGTCAGCTCTTCCATCTCCAATGTGTTGGTCAGATAAAGCTTGAACCGATCCTCTTTTTTAAGTGAATAGCCAAGCTCTTCCATGAGGAACGACATCTTCAGATGCCCTACCGCATAGGGTGCCATCATCAGCTCAAAGGCGTAGAAGTTTTTCAGGATGTGGTCTTTAATGAGGGTCTCTTTTCCGCCGTCTCCATATTTCTTGACGAACTCATCTACCGCTAGTTTGGACGCCTCGGCTAGGAAGGTGAGCGTTCCCGCCGCCGGATCAAACACCCTCACTGAAGGGGTCGCAAAACCATCAGGTCGGTCGAAATATTCCTTCAAAATGGAATGCAATGAGCGGACAATATACGACACCACTGGCTCTGGCGTGTAGTAGACGCCGCGTCTCTTGCGTTCCGCTGGATTATATTCGCTTAGAAATGTCTCGTAAAAATGGACGATCGGGTCATTGCCTTTCCCTTCGTGGAAATACTTGTGCAGGATTTGCTTTACATCCGCCACAGCAAGAACTTGCGAGATATCATCCACGATCCATTCCATCGGTTGCGATAATTCGCCCATCGAAATAAAGCTGAAAATGTCCCGTAGAATGCCAATCGTTGATGGGATATTGTCGTAGGCGAGTTTTCTGTTAAAGCCGTTTTCGGATCGGGTTCGGGCGACAAACAGCCCATAAGTAATCGTTTGAGAATAAAGGTCGGCAAACTCTTCTTTGGTTAATCCGCTAATGAGATGCTGTTGAAATGCTTCATAGAAACCCAAAATAGACTTAGTGCCTCCTTCCTCTTCCGCTCTTAATTCTTCGGAGATCACTTCATCTTTTAGAAAGCGTGTCCTTTTGGCAAGCTCAATTGCCAGCGTTTTAGCCGAGTATGTTTTTGGAAGAGAAAAGGCAAAAAACTTTTCCAGCAGTTTTAAGAAGGCTTCTTCGTTCTCTACAGGAGGAATGGTCTTCAGTGTGTGGACAATAAATGGTCTGCCGACTTGAACGCTGTCGACCAGTTGACCCTCTCGATAGAGCCGGAACTCGAAAAAGTTTGTTAAGATCAGGTTGGGAAAGGTGTGGCGATAGCGTTTGAGTTGCTCGCTCCGTTCTATGTGATCGAGGTTTTCTTCAGTTGGCTTTTTGGCCTCAATATACCCAACGATATTTTGGCTGCCGTCCCAAACACGAAAATCGGGATTTCCGGCGTCAGTCTTCTTGGGAAGGGTTGTGATCTTTACATTCTTTTTATGGGTGGAGTCTGCATAACTTTTAAATAGAGCTTCGACCGTTGAATAATAACTCTCTTCTCGTGCGTCGCCCTGCTGCGTCGTTTCAAAAATTCTTTTTAGATATTCCCCCAGCATCTCTGTTCAGCCCTACCTACAGCGTTATAGAATGTCGTTGAATAAGCTGTTCTGATTCTAATGATAGAATTTTCATAACAACCCCCCTAACCCCCTTTATTAAGGGGGA
>CAYJXH010000201.1:0-2317 GCA_964373975.1 uncultured Nitrospirota bacterium
TATCCCCGCAAATCTTCAAGCGATTCCAAAATGGCTTTGGTTGCGGACGACTTGTTCAGCGTATAAAAATGAATGCCGGGGGCGCCTTGCTTTAAAAGGTTTCGACATTGCTCTGTTGCATGACGAATACCAATTTTCGTTACGGCTTCGCCATCGGCCTCGACCGACTCTAGCTCCAATAGAAGTGCTTTGGGGAGCGATGCCCCGCACATCTTGGTAAATCGTTTCACCTGATTGACGTTTGTAATCGGCATGATTCCGGGAATAATCGGGATGCGAATCCCTGCCTTACCCGCCCGATCTATAAATTCAAAAAAATATTTATTTTCAAAAAAAAGCTGTGTAATGATAAAATCAACGCCCTCGTCCACCTTGATCTTTAAATGTTCCAAATCCCTTTTAAGATCGCGGCATTCAATATGGCCTTCGGGGTAACAAGCCCCGCCTAGCGAGAAGTTAAATTTTTTTCGGATATGGGCTGTCAGCTCGGAGGCATAAGAAAATCCATCTGCGGGAATCACAAAATCGGCCTGCCCGTTTTGGGGGTCGCCCCGCAATGCCAGTACATTTTCAATGCCAAAGTCCTGTAGCTGATTTAAAACTTTGTCTATTTCTTCCCGTCCCGCACCCGTGCAAGTTAGATGTGCCATTGCCTCTATGCCCAGCTCATTTTTGATTCGTCTGACAAGATCAACCGTTAATTCTCGCGTAGAGCCGCCCGCGCCATAAGTCACGGAGACAAAAGAGGGGGAAAGAGGTTTAAGATGAGCAATGGTCGCAAAAAGGTTATGAACGCCTTCTGGTGTTTTCGGCGGAAAAAACTCAAACGAGAAAACAGGCTTGCCTTGCTTTAAAACAGTGGAGATTTTCATAGCGACTGTTTTATAAAATAGTTCTCCCGATAGAACTTCATCTCTCGAATGGATTCGTGAATGTCAGAAAGGGCAATATGCGCGGCTTTTTTCTTGGGCATCTTCACCCCTTTGGGATACCATCTGGCAACCATTTCCTTAACCGTGCTGACATCAACATTTCGATAGTGAAGGTAGGCAAATAGTTTTGGCATATACCGTTCCAGAAAGCGGCGGTCGTGTCCAATAGAGTTTCCACATAGGGGCGACACCTTTTCTTTACAATAACGTGAGACAAACTCTAATGTCCTCTCTTCGGCTTGTTGCAGGGGTATTTCAGACGCCACCACCCTTTTTAACAGTCCAGATTTTGTATGGGTATTGAGGCTCCAAGGCTCCATTTTGTCTAGCACCTTTTTATCATGGCAGATCGCCAAGGACGGGCCTTCGGCGAGAACATTGAGTTCGCTATCGGTAACGAGCGTGGCAATTTCAATAATCGTATGCACGTTTGGACTTAATCCCGTCATCTCAAGATCAAGCCATATTAGATTTTTTTTACTTTGTAAATTCGGCATCGTTTCTTTTTATCCCCCTTTCCGAATTGTAGGGGCACCCCTCGTGGGTGCCCAATTTCTGGGCAGGCACAAGGCCTGCCCCTACAGCCTCACTCGCTTTGCTTCCGAGGCCAAAATGATTGCTTCTGCAACCTCTCGCATCGTTTTCCGTGTGTTCATGCTTTGCCGCTGTATCATTTTAAAGGCATCTTCTTCCCCCACCTTCCCTTCCTGCATGAGAACCCCCTTTGCCCGATCCATCGCTTTTTGCGCGGACAATGTTTCTTGCATCTCGGCAGATTTCTCAAACAGCGTGGTATTCTCAATGGCCACTGCGGCTTGATTGGCTACCGCAGAAAGAAGATGAATCTCTTCTTGTGAGAAGGTATGTTCAAAAGCAGTATAACTATTGATGACGCCAATGACGCGATTTTTAACCATCATCGGCACCGAGAGTAACGAGCAAACGCCCTCCTCGCGGGCAATCTTTGGAAAAGAATAGGTTGTATCGCAGGCGACATTCTTCACTACAATGGGCCTTTGCTCCTGCACCACCCTTCCGGAAATAGACTCCCCCACCTTGAGATTGGGCTTCTTCCGATAAGCTTCGCTTAGGCTTTGTGTCGCCATAATTTGAAGTTCCCCTTTGAGCGGATCCAGAATCATGATGGAGCATATCTTGGAATTCATCATCTCTGCGGTCATTGTAACAATCAGATTTAAAATCTCCTCAATATAGCGGTTGGAGGTAATCGTTCGGCTTACGCGCGCAAGCGTGTCTACTTGCAGAGCCTTTTTTTTCATCTCCTCGTAAAGGCGCGCATTTAAAATGGCGCCGCCAACCTGCTGGCCAATCATGGTCAGCAGGTCAATCTCCCCCTCGGAATGATTGTGCGATTTTTTATGCTG
>CAYJXH010000202.1:0-2305 GCA_964373975.1 uncultured Nitrospirota bacterium
TGCCGCATCAGAATCCGAATTTCTTTCGGGTCATGAGCTTCTTGATTTTTTTGTCTCCGTACCAGACCTTGGTATTATTCTCCATATCAATCATCTCAAGCGTCACTTGAAAATATTTGTACGATTCTTTTCCTGTCTGTGAAAAGGCAGATTTGTTCTGTGCCTCTTCTTCAAAAGAGTTAATGACGCCTTTCAGCATATAGTCTGCGCCAGTCTCTTGGCTAAGCCTTTTGGCCGTCTCTTCGCTGGAGTTTGTTTGTTGCTCTAGCCGTTCCTGTCGAACCTCATCGCGTTCCGACTTGGATGCGACAAAGGTAACGCGTCCCGAATTGGTAAGCTCGCGTTCTAAGTCTTTTGTAAAGGTTTCTGTAGGGATATGATCGTGGCTTTTGTTGAGAACCGTGCCAACGATGACGGTGGGCTCCTTGCCATATTTGCTTTGAAACTTATCCACCCACGGACGATCCAACGCCTCCTTAATCATTTCTTTGGCTGTTTCTCGAGAGTCTGTATCATTCCATCGGGTAGATAGATCAACGGTTTGTTCTGTTTCAAGCCGTGCGACTGAAGACGACGCGCACCCGCTCGTTAATGCCAAGCCACAGATAAACAAAACCCCAAAACCAATTTTTTTTTGCATTATATCTCCTCCTCGTTATGATTATTTGCCCCTACCATGAGTAGGGATTCATTAGAAATGTCTTCCTGCGCCATATCCGGTTCGGCTTCCCGTTCGGCAATATCGGTAAACTCTTTTAGCGTTGGGAGTGCGGTGAGATTCGCAAGTCCAAAGTACATTAGAAATTCACGCGTTGTGCCATAAATAAGGGGCCGCCCCGCGACCTCTTTTCTGCCGACTATTTTAACAAGTCTTCGCTCCATCAGTGTTTTTAACACGCCTGCCGCATCAACCCCGCGGATGGCCTCAATCTCTGCCCGCGTGAGCGGCTGTTTGTAGGCGATAATGGCGAGCGTTTCAAGGCTTGGCTGTGAGAGGCGTGAACTGGTTTTAATTTTTTCCAATTCCCGTATCCATGGCGACATCTCGGCGCGTGTGGTCATCTGATATCCACCCGCCACCGGAACAACCTGCATGCCCCGATTCGATTGGGCATACTCTTGTTGTAGCGAAAGGAGTTTTTCAAGCAGAAGACTTTTTTCGACGCCCGTGAGAATTTCTTTGAAGCGATCCATTGAAATCGGCTCAACAGATATAAAGAGCAGGGCCTCAATAATAGGTTTTATCTCGTGATCTTCCATGTTAAACAGGAACAGTCTCTTTTAATAAATTCTCCGTGCCGATTAACCGCAAAGCGCCGCAATTCTCAACTTGCAGAATTTTAATCAACCCCAATCGTATTACTTCCAAAAGCGCTAGGAAGGTTATCACAACGTGATAGCGTGATTCTATCCCCTCAAAGAGCTGATCAAAAAGAAGGGACGATTCATTTTCCAACATAGACAGAATAAACTCAATCCGATCTCGGACGGACATTTCGTCCGGTTGAATGATTAGAACGTTCTTATTGGGTAGGCGTTCAACTACCTTTTGCAAGGCGGATAATAGATCGGAAATTGCCAAGTCTCCTAGTGGAATCTCTTCAGACGGTTCGGTTGTCTGAATTGCTTCTCTGGAAAAAACTTGTCTCCAAATTGATTCATAAGATTCAAGCGTGCCTGCCGCTTCTTTAAATTTCTTATATTCTAAAAGGCGGGCAACCAATTCCTGCCGAGGGTCTTGTTCTATTTCTTCCTCTTCTTCTGTTTCATGAATAGGCAAGAGCATTTTTGATTTAATATGAATCAGTGTTGCCGCCATCACCAAGAAATCCCCGGCAATAGATAACTTGAGCGATGTCATCAGATCGAGCGTGTCTAGGTATTGTTTCGTGATGATTGCAATTGGAATATCATAAATATCAATTTTATTTTCTTTAATAAGATGAAGGAGAAGCTCTAAAGAGCCTTCAAAAGCGTCCACTTTGACGCCTATTCGCGAATCTGTTTCCAAGTCCGTCATAAATAATCCTACAGGGAAGGTACAATGTACAAATATATACTACTAATTGTGGTCAGGAATCAATAGGGAAAGGTTAAATATATTCGTATAAATAAAGGTTTTTTTGGATTGACAATACGAAAAATGCTGTGGTATAACTTACAAGTTACAGCGGAAATTAATGATCTTTGAAAACTAAATAGTTGTGTATTGACAACAAGCGAGTCAATTTTTTGAGTAACAACAAGTAACAAAGGTTCAAACTTTTTTTTGGAGAGTTTGATCCTGGCTCAGAACGAACGCTGG
>CAYJXH010000203.1:0-2296 GCA_964373975.1 uncultured Nitrospirota bacterium
TTTGACGTTGTGGTGCTATTTTTTGTACTATGCCTAAATGAATAAGAGATGTACAAGTTCTGGTCTTGTGAATCAAGAGAACGCCAGTTTCTTTTTCCGTCTTGAATGTGTATAGTATGAAAATCTATACACCATTTTAAGGAGAGGACGATGAGAAGCAATATTGTAATTGACGATGCCTTAATGGTTTCTGCGCTAAAAATATCGGGAGTTGCGACCAAGAAGGAGGCGGTTGCGGCCGGATTAAAATTGTTGGTACGGTTTCATCGTCAAGCAGAAATTAGAAAATGGAGAGGCAAACTTAAATGGATGGGCAATCTTGATACAATGCGCATAGACAAGCGGGTGGTGACATCCTCGGGGATTTCGTAGATGGTATGTGTTGATTCATCGGTATGGATTGATTATTTCAACGGAAGGAAAAATAAAAAAACAGACTGGCTGGATTTTGCTTTGGGGCGGGAGCCCATCATCATGGGAGACCTAATTCTCGCGGAGGTCTTGCAGGGATTTCAACAGGATCACGATTTTAATATCGCCAAAAAAATGCTTTTAGAATTTCCTTTTATGGAAATGGTGGGTCAAGAATTGGCCATTAAAAGTGCCATGAATTATCGTTTGCTCCGTAAAAAAGGGGTGACCATCCGCAAGACCAATGACATCTTCATTGGGACTTTCTGTATTCACTACGCCTTTGATTTTCTGCATAATGACAGAGATTTTGATCCATTAGAAACCTATTTAAATTTGAAAGTCATCCCGTGTTAAGAAACCAGAGCAACGGCAACGGGTCTTACCGTTTGTGCACATTGGCGTTATCGAAGGGCAAACTGCTGGCTCCTTCGCTTGCTTTTCTAAAAAAATTAAATATAGAACTGCCGCCCCTTGTTGATGATGACCGCAGACTGATTTTTGATGTCACCAACAAAAACCAGTCCTACCGAATTCTTCTGGCGCGGGCAACCGATGTCCCCACTTATGTTGAACATGGCGTGGCCGATATCGGCATTGTGGGAAGCGATCTTTTGGCCGAGCAGATGCGTGAACTCTATGAGTTGGTTGATTTGCAATTTGGCCAGTGTCGTCTTGTACTTGCCGAGCCAGTTGATAAAAAAATGCCGCAGGGTTTAAAGCCGCGTATCGCCACAAAATACCCCAATATGACAGAACGATTTTTTGCTGAAAAAGGCATTCCCATTGAGATTATTAAGCTGTACGGTTCTGTGGAGCTTGCACCATTGGTGGGGTTAGCCGATCAGATCGTTGATTTGACCGAGACGGGGAAAACGCTCAAGGCGCAGGGGCTAAAAATTGTGGACGAAATTGCACATTGCAGTGCCCGAATGATTGTCAACCGCGCCTCATTAAAGCTCTCTTATCCGCAGATATTTAACTTTATAGAAGCGGCAAAGCAAACGGTAGCTAAATAAAATGATGCTCCCTCCCCTTCAAGGGGAGGCAAGGTGGGGATGGGTTTAATGAAACAAGTTTCAATCGCTGATAAAAATTTTAAGTCGGTTTATAAAAAAGTTGTAAATCGTCTTCCGCCATTAGGCGGGACTATAGATTCTGCGGTCCAAACCATTTTAAACGATGTTCGAAATGAGGGCGATCGTGCGGTGTTGCGTTATACGAAAGAGTTTGATCGTGTTGCGCTGACACCGCAATCTATTCGTGTTACAAAAAAAGAGATAGCATCGGCCTATCAGAAAGTGGATTCTGAAGTTATAAAAAGTTTGCAATTTGCCGCAGACCGTATTTTCGCCTTCCACGAGAAGCAAAAAAGTACAGGATGGTCTATAGAAAAAGACGGAATTTATTTGGCCCAGCGGGTTCATCCAATAGACCGCGTTGGGCTTTATGTTCCGGGAGGCAAAGCGGCTTACCCCTCATCTGTATTGATGAATGCGATTCCGGCTAAAGTGGCAGGATGTAGACAAATTCAAATTTGCACCCCAACCCCAGACGGCGTATTAAACCCCATTATACTCATTGCCGCCGATATCGCAGGTATTTCTGAAATTTATAAAGTCGGCGGCGCGCAGGCGATTGGCGCGTTGGCTTATGGCACAAAGACAATCCCAAAGGTAGATAAAATTGTCGGCCCCGGAAATCAGTATGTCGCCTCGGCGAAGCGGCTGGTATTTGGTTTAGTTGATATTGATATGATTGCAGGGCCGTCCGAGCTTTTAATTATTGCGGATCAAGATGCGACCCCAGCGTATGTTGCGTCCGATCTGATCTCTCAAGCCGAGCATGACGAAGAGGCCGTGGTTATTCTGCTGACGCCTTCTCG
>CAYJXH010000204.1:0-2276 GCA_964373975.1 uncultured Nitrospirota bacterium
ACCGATTTAGATAAGGTTCCCGATACCATTGATCTTTGCCTTGGAACACCTATTGGAGAAGAAGTCAATGATTTGGGCTGTTCGAAAGAGGTTGAAGACCCGTCAGAAAATGACACTGATCAGGACGGCATCGTTGACGATCTTGATCAGTGTAAAGATTCTCCCATTGGGGCATTGGTTAATTCGGTCGGGTGTCCCCTTGCCCTTCTTAAAGAGAAGACACAAATCGAGTTGAAAATTCAATTTGACCCAAACCAGTCCATCATCAAGCCGCAATACGAGGCACAGATCAAGGCTGTTGCTTCCATGATGATATCTAACCCTGAAACGGTTGTTGAAATACGAGGGTATACCGACAATTTCGGCTCAAAGAAGGTCAATCGTACGCTCTCACGACTTAGGGCAGAATCGGTAATGCGATACCTCATTGATCGCTTTGGTATTGACCCGTCCCGCCTGACAGTAAAGGGATATGGGTCTTCAAACCCAATTGCCGATAATAACACTCCCGATGGAAGGGAGAAAAACAGACGGATCATCGCCGTTATTGCAGGGGTATATTAAATGAATCGTTATCTAAAAATTGTTTTGATGGCACTGGGAATGATCCTCGCGGGGTATTATATCTATCAGATGGTTACCTTCATCTCCCCCATGACAGACGCATTCTCGCCTCGATAAAGACTACCGCTTTTTCGCCGTTATTATAAAGTTGAATCCGAATTGGTTGAAGGGGTAGATTCCTGATAGACGCAGGTCAATGCGTCCAAGAAATAGCGCCAGCTTTCCAACAAGCGTGCGGCTTCCCTTCTCCAGAAGAAATCGGTCTGGAATGAGCGACGCCAGAATGTTATGACCCCGACACGAAATGATTTCCAATTTATTTTTCTCTAAAAGCGATTTTATCTCGCAATAGGTAAATGTCTTAAATCGCATGCCCTCCCATGTTCGGGTCGCATGTCCAATGCCCCACGCGGCAAGGGCATCCATCAGTTCCATGGGATGGTAAAAAATGCCAAAGTTCCATTTGGTATCCACCTCAAACGTAATTAGTGCTCCGGGTTTGGCAACACGCGCCATTTCAGACACCGCCTCTGCATATCCTTCTACAATATGGCTTAACACATCGCCATACGAGATAATAAAATCGAAGCTCTGATCGGCGAAAGGCAATCGGCAGGCATCTCCAACCAGGAAGTGCGCGTTAGGATATGCTTTGCAACGCTCTTTTGCGATTTCAATGAGCTTTTCAGAAAGATCAACACCCACCACCTCTTTTGCGTGAGGCGCAAGATAAGCAGACTGCACGCCGCTCCCACATCCAACATCCAGCACACGCAATAAGGGAGGGCCGTTTGTAAACGCTTCTAAACAAGCGTTGTATACGAGGGTGCAGTTAATGAGGAAGGGGGTTTGCTCCACCAAGAGATCAAAACCCGCGCCAAGTTGGTTATAGGCTTTTGCAACGACAAGAGCAGGTTCGTCCGGCATAAGATTACGACACAGCCTTTTTTTGTTCTGCAACAAGGACTCGTTTTTCTAATCCTTCTACTTCTCGTTCTGTAAGATGCCGATAAGCACCGGGGGGAAGCGTTCCCAACTTTATGTGCGCATATTGCACCCGTTTTAGTTTCAGCACTGTATGGCCGATATTGTCCATTAAAACGCGAACCTCCCGCTTTTTCCCTTCATGCAATATCAGCTCGAACCATGCGTTTTGTTCGGTCCTGCGAAGGGCGCGAATCTGACACGGCGCGCTCAATGACCCTGCAACAGGCACCCCGCCTAATGCCAATTTCTTAATCTCGGCCTCGGAAGGGGTTCCTTTTACTTTTGCCAAATATTTTTTTTCTATCCCATAACGCGGGTGCATCAGCTTATTAGCCAATTCCCCATCGTTGGTTAAAAGCAGTAACCCTTCGGTATAATAATCCAATCGTCCAACAGGATAAAGCCTTTCTTTAATACCCGTGATCAATTGCATCACCGTTGGCCGACCCTCTGGATCGGAAACGGAGGTAATATATCCCTTGGGTTTGTTCAAAATCAAATAAACATTTTTAGATTGTGCCGCAATCCGTTTACCATTTATTTTGATGTAATCTTTTAACGGATCCGCCTTAACACCCAACTCCGTTACGATGACACCATTGACACGGACCTTGCCGTCCAAAATAAGCACTTCCGCCGCGCGCCGCGAGGCAATCCCCGCCCTCGCAATAATTTTCTGTAGTCGTTCCATGATGGGATGCATTGTAACACAAACTACCTTTACA
>CAYJXH010000205.1:0-2268 GCA_964373975.1 uncultured Nitrospirota bacterium
ACAATCGAAAGTACCCTATGAACTTTTTTGAAACTTTTATCAATGCGCTTTCAAATCTTTCTTCAAATCGTTTGCGATCAGGCTTAACCCTGATGGGCGTGGTCATTGGTGTTGCGGCAGTCATTGCCATGTCTTCTATTGTGGAAGGCGGAAAAGCGATGACGGTCTCCATGATTGAAAAATTGGGAACCAATCTTCTTTCCGTGCGTCCCAAAACATTAACGGAAGAGGAGCGCAGGGGTTTTACTGGCCGTTCCAAAGGGCTTCGCTATGGAGATTATGACGCAATCGTAAAATCGGTTTCCTCCACGAACAAGATCACACCTGTTCTTGCAACGCGAGTACAAATCGTACAAGGAGATCGCAATGAATCCACCATGGTGGAGGGTGTCTTTGAAACGTATCAGGAGATTGAAAACTACGAAATGGGTCGGGGACGGTTTCTTCTGTCAGACGATGTGACTGGCTTTAAAAAGGTGGTTATTTTGGGAAAAGAGATTGCTGAAAAACTCTTTGCAACAACCGACCCCATCGGCCGCGATATTAAAATGGATAATCAGCGTTTTGTTGTCATTGGTCTTTTAGCTGAAAAAGGGGCCTTGCATGGCATTAACTACGACATGACGGTTGTTGCCCCCATCACAACGATGATGAAACTTTTTTCTGGAAAAGACAATCTAACTTCCATTATCATCAAAGTGGATGAACGAAAAAAGATGAAAAATGTGTCTGATCAGATTTCGGCAATTCTGTTGCAACGTCATGATGGCGTGGAAGATTTCACCATTCGGAATCAAGACCAACTGGTTCGTAATGTTGAAATGATTATCTTTACTTTTCAGGTTATTTTAGGGGGCACCGCCGCGTTGGCGCTTTTGGTGGGCGGCATCGGCATCATGAATATCATGCTGGTGACGGTGACAGAACGGACATCCGAGATCGGGTTGAGAATGGCCGTGGGGGCCTCTCGCAAGGCTATCTTAACGCAATTTTTAATTGAGTCGGTCGCGTTGAGCACGCTGGGAGGCGTCATTGGGATTTTAGTCGGAACCCTTTTAGGAAGCGGGTTTGGCTATATTGCAAATCGGGCAATTGATGGATGGAATGCGGTCATTCTGCCCAGTTCAGTTTTCTTGGGATTTTTCTTTGCAGTGGGCGTGGGCGTGGTGTTTGGTCTATACCCCGCTTACAAGGCATCTCAAATGGCCCCCGCAGAATCGTTAAGATCAGACTAAAAACGGGGTGTGGCGGAATTTCGTCAACCACACCCCGATAACGTTCTGTCATTTCGAGCAATGCGAGAAATCTTAAGATCTCTCTCTTTGGTCGAGATGACATTTAGCCAATCAGCTTCGCGGTGAGTGCGATTTCGACACCTGCCAATGCCTTTGATACAGGGCATCCGGTTCGTGTTCCTTCGGCGATCTCCGCAAACTTAGCGGGATCAATGCCGGGGATAACCGATTCGTTCGTCAGTTCAATCTTGGTAATACCAAAGCCTTCGCCGACCTTTTCTAAATAAACCTTAGCTGTCGTTGAAACCTTCGTCGCTGTAAAACCGTTTTTGCCAAGACCTGCCGAAAGCGCCATGGAAAAGCAACCGGCAGACGCCGCCGCAATAAGCTCTTCTGGATTGGTTCCAGCCGCCGCCTCAAAACGAGAAGCAAACGAAAATGGGCCGTTGTACGCGCCGCTACCCACCGTCATGGTGCCGTTTCCTTCTTTTAAAGTTCCATTCCAAACTGCTGTAGATGTTCTAACTGCCATGTTCTGTTCTCCTTTTTTAATAATGGTTAATATGGTGTCCCCAAGGGGATTTGAACCCCTGTTACCGCCGTGAAAGGGCGATGTCCTAGGCCGAACTAGACGATGGGGACGCAAGCCTTGATACTAGCCAAGGGGCGTAGCTTCTGTCAACTTATCTTTTTTCAAACGGTTGCGTCCCACGGCCAAGAGAACTGCCCCAATGACGATAAAGGTGAGAGAGAGGTGAAGATGCGCGCGCGGATTGGGATCAAGATCAGGATACAAGAGCAAGTTGCAAAGCCTATAAGCCCAATATAAAATGAGAAAAAAAGCAACATAGATTAACTGCTTGTAATTTTCCCGCTTTGCCATTGATCCTCGTCTTCCCAACTCAATCAGAAAGAGACCGATAACAAGATAAATGATCGCAAATGAAATTGTCCAGATACGGAAGGGGTCGGTCCCCCACCTTACGGTTAGAATGTAGAGACGAAATCCCCATGCAAAGAAGATAAAGCATCC
>CAYJXH010000206.1:0-2255 GCA_964373975.1 uncultured Nitrospirota bacterium
TTTTTAAACGCGCCCGGAAGTTGCCGAAACGTATCGTGCTTGGAAGGATCAACCGAGTCAAGACTAACAGATGCCCCTTGCAGACCGCTTGCCCGCATTGCGCGTGCTTCTTTTTTCCCAAGCAAGACGGCATTTGTGCCTAATACACAAGTAAATCCCTTGTCGGAGGCATAGCCTGCGATGTCAAATATATCGCGTCGCACTAGAGGCTCGCCGCCCGTGAGAATTAGAAAAAGGTTTGGATTGACCTTGGCCATGTCATCAATGACCTTGAAACATTCTTGCGTGGTGAGATCGTTGGTAATATCGGCATGGGGTGCCGCGCTCATATAACAGTGCGTGCAAAAAAGATTACATCGCGCGGTTAGGTTCCATGATACTGAATAGGCTTGCTGTGACATAAGATTTCTCTTTGCTAACGTTCCCTCTCTGTCATTTCGACCCAAGGGAGAAATCTCTTAGGATCAATACCCTTGACTTTTTATCGTTGCGGCCCATTGATCCGTCACCTGATCTAATACTTGGCTGGTCACAGAGGTTAATCCGTTTTCCTTGGCGTAAGTCTCAATTTCCTTAATGACGGTTCCCTGAACAAAAGGAGGTATTTTTGAGACACGAATACTGGCCTCGCAATCCCACGAAAGAGACCGGATAACCTCATGAGATGCCTGCGACCACTCTTGATATTTCGCCCGAATAACAGAAGGATCAATGGTTGAAATAGACTTCTTCCGCGCATCAACCTCAATACGCCAGCGAATCATCTGACGCAAAAAACCCTCTGGAACATCCTCGAGTTCTTTATGCGCTTCAGAGGTCCAAGTCACTGGATTATTCGTTAAGTTTAATAATGAAGACTCAATTTTATGATACGCTTTTGAACCGGCTCCACACAGAGAGCAATGTTCTGGAATTGCATTTTGTGCAATCTGACTGCATAGATCGCAGATAAAGAAGTTGCTCTCTTTTTGTATCGCAACAAACCGCGCATTAGAACTTTCACACACCGGACAATTTTGCGGCAGTTCCGATACGATGTGACTGCACACGCCACAAAAATAAAATCGCTTTTCCTCATCTTTCACGCCTATGGCCATGTTGGCAAGACGCTGTTTGATATCCTCAATGCTGACCGCGCCGGACAATACCGCTTCCATCTCTTCCGTCGCCTTTTTAATGCCAGCCTCTGCGACTTCCAGCGTAATGTGAGAAACCTTTTCCGCAAAGGCGTATTGCTCAATATGCTGACGCGTCGCATCCCGCATAAAACCAACCGGCACACGCCCAAGCCGCTCCTGCGCTTCTTCGTTCCATGTGGCACCGGCCACGGCGGTATTAGCGCTTCCGTTGGTCGCGCTGGCGGGGGCAACAACAGCATTTTGTAGGGGCGAATCTGCGTGTTCGCCCTTTAAGAGTAATTGGGAAGTCATCTGTAATGCTTCCTCATCGTGTTCGCCATTTCCCTCTATCATTCTAACTGCGAACTCTTTGGTGATCGTTGTGAAGCCCATCTTTCGGGCTGTTTTTTCGGTCTTTGCCTTCGCGCGGCGTCTTTCAAATCCTGCGGGAACCTTCCGAATGATATTTTTGGCCTCTTCCGTCCAGTCTAATGGAACACCATCGTAACCCACCTCTTGCGTAATTCCCCCTTCGGCCTTGGCCGCGGCCTCGAAAATTGATTTATCGAGATATTGGAACGCCGTTCCTTCGGCATTACAAACAGGGCATTGAACCGGTTTTGAGCCGCGTGCGGTATAGCCACAACCACTGCAAATATAAAAATCGAGCTTAGACTTCTCTTCGTAAAATTCGGCCTTTTCAGGGTCAACGTTCCCAACAATTTGCGTCATCATCCCTGCCATTCCGCCGCTTTTTAGCGTTTCAACCACACCATCGGACGCAACCATTTTATTGCGATCAATCCCCTTTTCATCAAGCGACGCGCCCATTGCCCGCATCGCCTCCATCGCGCCCTTGGGAAGAATCTCGCCTATCGCCGCATCCACAATCGTATTGCTGATAATGGTATGCCCTTTTTCCAGCGCATAGCGATAGACCGCTGTTTTCGCCATTCCGCGGGCGAAAACGGGAACCCGCTCCATCCGCTTTGATGCCTCTTCTGTCCATGCCACCGTGTATTCCGCAAGGGCATCAATTGGGGGAATAAATTTTCGATTAGAGACCAAAACATTGCCGGGGGCCATGCGGATTAGATTTTCCGAATTGCTTCCAACATCCATATCTTCATCGGAATG
>CAYJXH010000207.1:0-2196 GCA_964373975.1 uncultured Nitrospirota bacterium
AGATGCCAGAAGGAATATCAACGGAAACAACCGTCACGTTAGATTCTCCGCAGGGCACGTTGCCTCGTCGTGTTTTATTGATGCAATCAATTACCTTTTGATAATGACCCGAAACAGGATGAGAGAGGCCTGTCCCTAAAAGGGCATCAATAATAATGTTGCTTTCACAAAGTGTTTTTTCTAATGCTTCAAAGGAAAAAGAATCTTCCATGCGATAGACGTTTACGGTTGCCCCGTGTGTTTGGAGGATGCGAGCGGCGATGATGCCGTCTTTGCCGTTGTTCCCCTTTCCGCAGAGGATGACAATTTTTAAATGTGCAACAGGGCCAATCCAATGCGCGATCTGATCAACCAAACCTCTTCCCGCGTTTTCCATCAGTTGCAGGGAGGGGATATGAAACGCGCTAACTGCTTTTTGATCCAGTGATTTTATTTCTGCCGCAGTAACGACCTTCATCTATTCTCGTCTGTTAAAATAACTTGGGCAATGGCATAATCGCCATCGTGGGACAGGCTGACAAAAATATCGGATACCCTTTGCTCGCGAGCGATTTGTTGAACTTTTCCTGAAAAGATCATAACGGGTTTTCCAAAGGGATCGGGTATTGTTTCAATCTCGCGAAAGTACACGCCCATTTGAAGTCCAATTCCTAATGCTTTAAGCGCCGCCTCTTTCGCCGCAAATCGGGCAGAGAAGCGGGACGCGGCCTGCAGGGGGATATGCTGATTTTTTTTATTTTGAGCGTAAGCGATTTCAGAAGGGGTAAAAACACGATTGACAAACCGGTCTCCCCAGCGGGAAAGCATTTCTTGCACACGCGATATTTTTACAAGATCAATCCCAATCCCCATAATCATACGACAGCCATCATCTGTAATTTCATCTCCCGCACGGCGCGTTCCATTCCAACCTGCGTTGCCCTAGCGACAATACTATGGCCGATATTGAGTTCGTTCATTTTTGGGATGCGCGCGATCGGCCCTGCATTAGAATAGTTTAACCCGTGTCCTGCGTTCACAACAAGCCCAAGACTTGCGGCAAGCTTCGCGGCGTTCATGATCTGTTTTAGCGCGGTCTCCTTTATTTTCCCAGAGCTATTGGCGTAATGCCCGGTATGAATTTCAATGGTATTGGCTTTCAGCGCACGCGCAGCCTTAATTTGAACTTCGGAAGGCTCAATAAAAACAGAGACAATAATACCGGCAGATAAAAGACGGGGGATAAACCGCTTCAAATCGTTTCGCAATGCGAGAAGATTCAGTCCTCCTTCGGTGGTCAGTTCCTCCCGTTTTTCAGGAACAAGCGTCACCATATCTGGTTTAACTGCAAGGGCAATTTTGACCATCTCTTCTGTGGCCGCCATTTCGAGGTCAAGTTTTGTTTGAAGGGTTTCTCGAAGGATACGAACATCGCGGTCTTGAATATGGCGGCGATCTTCTCGAAGATGAACAACAATGCCATCTGCGCCACCCTGCTCTGCCATCATTGCCGCAATAACGGGATCAGGCTCTTTTCCCTTTCGGGCCTCTCGCACTGTTGCGATATGGTCAATGTTCACCCCCAGCGTTGGCATGGGTTTAGTGCTTTACCCCGTGACTGCGAAGGACGCTTATGAAAGTGAGCAGGAGTATTTTTAGATCAAAAAGAAAAGAATGCCAGTTTAGATAGTCTTCGTCTAATTCAACTTTTTTCATCACCGGGAGTTCGTCGCGTCCGTTAATTTGCGCCCACCCTGTCAGACCCGGAATTAGTTTGTGAATGCCCCTTTCAGTACGCAATTCAATTAAATCTGCTTGATTAAATAAAGCGGGACGGGGGCCGACAAAACTAAGATCTCCTTTGATAATTGTAAAAAGTTGAGGGAGTTCATCCATGCTTGTTTTTCTTAGAAACGGGCCAACGGAAGTGAGATGAGATTCCGGATTATCCAAAAGGTGCGTGGCGACTTCGGGCGTGCCAAATTTCATTGTACGAAATTTAGGCATTTTAAAGAGGATGTTATTGATGCCCACGCGATCGGACCAATAGAGTATGGGGCCTTTTGATGTGAATTTGACAAAGAGTGCAATCAATAGCATCGGGACAAAAAGAATGACGATGCAGGTTGCGGCCATGATGCAATCAAAAATGCGTTTTGCCATTCACGCATTGTAGCACATTAAAAGTAATGATTCCAATGTATTTTTGCTTCAGCT
>CAYJXH010000208.1:0-2187 GCA_964373975.1 uncultured Nitrospirota bacterium
GTGAAAAAGTCGCCTCGGTATTAAGAGAGATTGGCCTAACCGTCGAAATCGTTCGAGCCGATTAGGTCAATGGGTGTCTTTAATAACGTTATTCCCGAATGCTTCTGTCGGGAATGACGAATCAGAGGTTTTGAGAAGTACCCTAATGCTGGAGAAAGAAAAGTTTTTAAAAAACTGTATCGTTATACGGTACCTAATATGGTATATTCAATGAGGAGGGAACGTGAAAGCAAAAAAGGTAACTATTGAAGTGTCTGAAGCGTTGCTAAATCGGGCTACGGCGGTGTCAGGTTTGGGGATTACCCCAACGATCCGTCGCGGACTAGAACTCGTGGCAACCAGCGGTGCATATGCCAAACTTCAACGACTAAAAGGAAAAGTGAAGTTTAGTATTCAATTATCCAAGCTTCGTGAAGACTAATGTTGTGCATTGATACCAGTTCGCTCATTGCATATTTGGAGGGAGCGCAGGGAGCAGATGTTGATCTGATAACCCATGCGTTTTCAGATGGGATCGGCATTCTCTCCCCTGTTACGGTTACGGAGATTATGAGCGATCCGCAGTTGAGCCCAATGGTGCGGGAGACGATATTAGAGATGCCTGTGCTTCCCGTAATTGAGGGTTTTTGGGAGCGGGCAGGGTTACTGCGAGCGAAGATACAAAAGAAAGGGCGAAAAGCCAGACTTGCAGATACGCTGATTGCCCAGTGTTGTCTGGATCATGATGCAACATTGGTGACGCGGGATAACGATTTTGCTATTTTCAAGCAAACATCCGGACTAAAGATCGTCTAAAAATAGGCTGTTTTTTCGTATAGAGTGGATCATGCCATAGCATTCTTGAAGATTCAAAAACGTCATTTTTTAAATGATTAACATGTAGGAAAAATAAAAATGAAAAAAGAAATGAGGGCAACGTGCCCTGCGAGGGCGACGTGCCCTGTGAAATGTTCAGTGATTATTACAATGGTGGTTGTCATAGGGTTGTGTCTTGCTGGCTTGGCCAGTGCGGGAAAGCCCCTGCTGATTAACGGCGGCGGCGCGACATTTCCCTATCCGATCTACTCAAAATGGTTCTTCGAATACGCAAAAGTTGACCCTACGGTAAACTTCAATTACCAATCCATCGGCTCTGGCGGCGGCATTAAGCAGATTACTGTCAAACTTGTGGATTTTGGAGCAACCGATGCGCCCATGACAGAGGAGGAGTTAAAAGAAGTAAAAGGTGAGATTCTCCATCTGCCAACGGTGTTGGGCGGGGTTGTAACGGCCTACAATATCCCCGGTGTCAGCGCGAAACTAAATTTTACGCAGAAGGCCCTTGCAGAGATTTTTTTAGGCAAGATTAAAAAGTGGAATGATCCTGCGCTCATGATCGCCAACCCCGGAGTCAGTCTCCCCGATAAGGCAATCATTGTGGTGCGTCGTGCCGATGGCTCTGGAACGACCTTTATCTTCACAGACTTTCTTTCCAAAGCAAATCCCGCATGGTTAAGCCGCGTTGGACGCGGAAAGGCAGTGAAGTGGCCGGTGGGGCTTGCTGGAAAGGGCAATGAGGGTATTTCTGGATTGGTGCAACAAATACCCCATTCAATCGGCTACGTGGAGTTTGGCTACGCCGTTCACAATAAGTTGTCTTATGGACGGATAGAGAATGCCGCAGGCAAATTTATTGACTGTACAACCGAGTCGGTCACAAATGCCGCCACATCTGCAACGATGCCAGCAGACTTTCGCGTCTCCATTACCAATGCGGCTGGCGCTGGGACATACCCCATCGCAAGTTTCACATGGCTACTCGTTTATAAAGAGCAAGCGGATCTCGTGAAGGGCAAGGCACTCGTTCGTTTCTTGAAATGGATGCTCCACGAGGGACAACAGTTCGCAGTTCCGCTTGGATACGCGCCATTACCACTTGAGGTGATTAAACTCACAGAAGCGGCCATTAAAAAGATCGGAAGCTAGAAGAGCCACATGAGAATAACTTGCGCAGTTCGGCGAACGATTCATCCCGATTGGCGTTGTTGTTCGTCACTTACTTACCAAAGGGTAAGCGCGCTCCTTACGCCTAGCCAATCGCGCGACTCGCCCTCCTCACTTTTGCACAAGTTATTCTCACGGGGCTCTAATCAATTTTTTTATTTTCTCTCCTAGAAATAGTCCCAGAAGAATGGCCACTGGAGGAAC
>CAYJXH010000209.1:0-2176 GCA_964373975.1 uncultured Nitrospirota bacterium
TCGGCCCCTGCATTGAGATGCCGCGGCCATTGTTGAAGATCGCAATGGACTCTTCTTGATCCATGGCAATCGCAATCGCCTGTCTTAATTTTCGGGTAGACGTAGAAAATCCACCTACCGTAGAATCCAACATGTTAAATCCCATATAGTACGTTGTTGGCGACGTGTCGGTGACAAGCCGGATCCCCTTTTCTTTCATTTCATCTGAAAGGTCAATATTCCCAGCCGCGCCGATCTTGATTGCTTGATCAAAACTATCCGAGCTGATTCCAGAGGCATCATAGTATCCCTGCAGAAACTTGTTCCAAACCGGAATGGTTTCTTTTTCGAGGCTATAAATCGCCTTGTCAATAAAGGGCAGAGGCAATCCTGCATCATTCAGCGATCCTTCGGCTTTATCCTTTTCTTCTCCCTCTTGCGGATAATTTTCCCCGTGGAAATTTTTATTTTTTACCAGCACCATCTGACGATTGGGATTGTTCACCGTAAGCATATAAGGCCCCGTTCCAATCGGATACCAATCGAGCGTGATATTTTTATCAACCAATCCCTTCTGGGAATAAAAGCGATCTGCCTCCCATGGGATCGGCGCGAAAAAGGGCATTGCCAGCCAGTAGATAAACTGGGGATATTTGCCAACGATTTTTATCCGATAAGTATAGCGGTCTACTTCCTCTACGCCCGACAATGGGTATTGGCGAAGGTCTAAAAATGGGGAGAGCGATTTTTCAGACGCTTGTTTTAATTGTGTCCCAAACGCCTTTAATCCGACAATATACTCGCCCATAAAACCTGCGATTGGGGAGTTTAATTTAGGATGCGCAAGGCGTTTTATCTCGTAGATATAATCTGCCGCAGTCAGTTCCCGGCTGGCTGTTTCTTGAAAGTCGGCAAGCCGATTGATCTTATCGAGTTGTTCAGGGGTCATATTCTGATGCAGGGTGGAAAAGGCAGGGTGGGGTTGATATTGGATGTGCGGCTTGATTTTAATTTCATACACGCTAAAAGCGATCTGTTCTGTCGGGGCATTGTCTGGCAGGGGTTTATTGGACTTATCAAGATAAGTGGGCGTTGGGACTGCTTCTGCGGTGAGCGGAATCAGTGTGTAGGGCCGTTTTAGGTAGTGGTATTGAAACGGCGGTTCATAAATTTGCGCCGTAAAAACGATTTCATTAGAGGAATAGGACAGCGCAGGATCTAAGTGTTTGGGGCGTTCGCTAAAAGAGCTATAAAGAATATTCTCGGTTTCTTCTTTCGCGGGGTAGGGACTATTGAGTGGGGTTTCCGTACAGCCTTGAAAGAACCAAAATGCAATTAATAATAGGAAATGCTTTTTCATTGTTCGCGATGATACAGGGTCTAAAAGGAAAAAGACAAGTAGACTAAACTCTCCTTAGACGGGAGAGTCGTGCTTCGTTTTCTGCGAGTTTGGGAAGGTTGTATTTTTTGTCAATGATAATGACTTGCTCCATACACCGGATTGCCCCTTCAATATCCTGTTTTGTCTCGAGAAGCAAAGCTTGATGATACAGGGCCGCAACCGATCCCATCTCATCCATTTGATCTGAAAATAGCGCGTAGGCGGCTATGCTATGACGCAGTGCCCCGTCAATATCGCCTGATGCTTCTCTGGCCTTTGCAGAGCGATGATAGGCGTTTGCGAGATCTCTTGGTTTCGCCCCTTTTCGCGCAAGGGCCACTCCCTTTTGAGCCTCTTCGCGTGCCTGTTGAATATCGTTCTTTTTGAGACGAACGAGAGAAAGGTTTCCGTAAAGCACCGACAGCTCACCCCATTTTTTCTCGCATTCTAGTAAGACGGCGGCCTCTTCATAAAAGTGGATCGCAGATTCTGTTTCTTCTTGATCGTTATAGAGATTGCCGATATTCAGATAGGTGCTTCCCATTTTCGCAACCTCTTTGTGATGGCGATAGATTTCCACTGCTTTGTGATAAAAAGAAATCGCTTGATCAATCTGTAATGTGGCGCTATAGACATTCGCGAGGTTTCCGTACAGATCAGCGGCATCCATTCCCTCCTTGTCGTGACACCCCTCTAATGCCTTTTCATAGAAAGAGAGCGCGCGGGATAAATTTCCCTGTAAAAAGGCATTATTCGCCAACTCTGTATAGGAAGAATTGAACATCAGTCCCTCTCTCATGTGTAATCTGGGTTTAA
>CAYJXH010000210.1:0-2173 GCA_964373975.1 uncultured Nitrospirota bacterium
CTTGATGGGGAGTCTACCATAGGCAGATCTCACCCGCAAGGTATGGATTATTAAAAGGCATACTGATTTGTGTTATAATGCGATAATAAGGAGTTTAAATGGCAATGGCAAATGATGAAAAAAATTTACTCAATGTAATTAAAGAAGATACAACCGACTTAGAAAAAGAGGTTGTAAAAAATGAAGCGGCTAAAAAGCCAGGGTTTGAGCTTCCGTCAGCGTACCTCATGGCCAAAGAGATGCAAGAGCTTTTTGAGGAAGATATCGTTACACACGTGCAAGGCCCTAGCGAGCCAGAAGCAGATTAACCGTTCCCTAATCTTCCACTCGCCTTGATAAAGGCATCAAACAGTTTCTTCTGCAGGGGGTCTTCAGAAAGTTCTGGATGCCACTGAACCCCAATGAAGAATGGATGTTCTGGCATTTCAACTGCTTCAATAATGCCGTCTTGGGAATGGGCAACCGCTTTCAATGAAGACGCAACGCCCCGAATGGCTTGATGATGAAACGAGGGAACCTCTATTACAACCTGGCCAAATATCTGGGCGGTTAAACAATTAGCTATGAGCTTCACGGAATGAAAACACGCTTTGTCGTTCGGCAAGCGGTGTAACACTTCTTGCGGTGGTTGTACCGCTTCGCCCACCGCGTCTGGGATATGCTCAATGAGTGTTCCGCCTAACGCAACGTTCATGATCTGAATGCCTCGGCAGATTCCCAAAAGAGGAAGGCGGTATTCCATTGCGTATTTTACCGCTAAAATTTCGGCCTTATCGCGCTCTCTATCTATTCCGTAAAGTTCGTTATGGGAAGCCCCCCCATAAAGATCAGGGGAGATATCGCCGCCGCCGGAGAGGATTAAGCCATCTAGCCGCTGAAGCAGGGTTGCGCTTTCGGCCCCTTCCGGGGTCACCATGACGGCATCCCCACCCGCACGATTTACACACGTTACATAACGTGCCGCTAACGCATAACGTCCTTCTTGATCAATAGCGCGTGTGGTAATACCAATCAGCGGTTTCATTTCTCTCTCCTCAAGCAATTTAGTGTAACATATTTTTAGACCTAAGTTTTCTATGATATGTGATGGCGAACCGATGCGCTTCGTCCCGAACCTGCATCAATAGATGTGTTGCGGGATTTCCTAAGGGAAGAATGATCGGATCGGGAAGATCGGGGAGAAAAACACGCTCTGGATTGCCATTTTTCTCTTTTGCTAAACCGATAAGATCAATTGATCCCCATCCTGATTCTTCTAAAACCTTTCGCACGGCAGAAATTTGTCCTTTGCCCCCATCAATTAAAATGAGGTCGGGAGGCGTTTCGTTCCCTTTCTGCAGGGCATGGATTCTTCGTGTCAGGATTTCAGCCATCATTCCGAAATCGTTTGCGCCTTCAATCGTTTTAATTTTAAAATGCCGATAGTCAGATTTCTTTGCAACCCCGTCTTCAAAGACAACCATCGAACCGACTGCGGATGTTCCCATGATATTTGAGATATCGTATCCCTCAATCCGCTTGGGGTGATGCGTAAGATGGATCAGCGCTTGAAGCTTTGGCAAAACCGATTCGCACGTTTCTTGCTTTTGAAAGCGGGTCGTAAACGCACTTTTTGCATTTTCAAACGCTAAATCGGCCAATTGCTTGCTGGCGCCACGAGAGGGGGATATTAAGCGAACGGCACTGCCGCGCCGGTTGGAGAGCCACTTTTGCAAAAGGACTTGGCCCGAAAGCGCCGTCGGGAGAATCACCTTGTTGGGGATAATTTTATCGCCATCATAAAACTGCTGTAAAAATGCAGAGATAATCGCCTCGTCGGAGATATTCTCTACTTTTTCAAAAAAGAAATCTTTTTTGCCCAGCACCATTCCGCCCCGAACGAAAAGAATGACGACCGTAGCAGAGGCATTGGCACGAAAAAGAGAAAGGACATCTTGATCGTCTCGATTGGAGGCAGTAATGCGTTGACGTTCCAATGCGCGTTTAATCTTTGCGATCTGGTCTCGAATCCCTGCCGCTTCCTCAAAATGACACAAATCCGCTTTTTTTTGCATCTCTTGGCGAAGCTGTTTTACCAACTGATTGTCTTTTCCTTGTAGAAAAAGAATCACCTGCTCTATCATCTTTCCATACGCCTCTTTAGACTGAAAGCCTGTGCAGGGGGCAAGACAGC
>CAYJXH010000211.1:0-2171 GCA_964373975.1 uncultured Nitrospirota bacterium
ACGGTTAAACACGATGATGGTCAGGAAACACTCACCATTGATCAAGCCGATATTGTTTTGGTCGGCCCTTCTCGCACGGCCAAAACACCCCTATCCATTTATCTTGCGCAGTTTGGCTACAAGGTGGCCAATATCCCGATTGTCCTCAACATCCCGCTTCCAAAAGATATACAGAGGGTGGCGCAAAACAAAGTGGTTGGATTGGTGATTGATCCTTATCGTCTTAGGGAGATTCGAGAAGCGCGCATGCTCAAGTTAAAACACAAAATCCCCGGATACGCGGACATTCCTCAAATTACGGAAGAGCTTGCTTACTGCCGGGATCTTTATCGGCAAAACCCGAAATGGGGCATTGTGGATGTCACGGGCCGCGCAGTAGAAGAGGTGACGACCGACGTGATTGCCCTCATTCGCAACGGGAACGGTTCGTAAAGACGACCGCAATGCGTCTTTACGAAAGATGGTAGGGCGATGCTTTCAGCCAGTAGGGGAGCTGATCGCCTCCCATGGGACGGGCGACAAAATAACCTTGAACGCGATCACATCCGAGCGATGCCAACATATCCCATGTGTCCTGATCTTCCACGCCTTCTGCTAACACAATACGGCCTAGATTGTGGATTAAATCAATCATGGAACGAACCATGACGGCATCGTCATTGTTGGTGCACATATTTTTTACGAAGGATTGATCAATTTTTATCTCGTCTACCGGGATATTTTTCAACCTTCCTAATGACGAATAACCTGTCCCAAAGTCGTCCATCGAAAGGCTGATCTCCATGGTGCTCAATTGTGTCAGAATATTCATTGCGCGAGACGGATTGGCCATAATAGCGCCTTCTGTAACCTCAATTTGAAGCCACGCTGGGTCGCCTTTCTGGGCATGAATTAAGCTTGCAACATGATAAGGAAACTCTAGGTCTTGCAAACTACGCGCAGATATATTCACTGCCTGGGGGATCTCAATTCCCACGCCCTGCCAAGAGCGATATTGTTTTAAGGCTGTTTTGAGCGCCCATGTCGTTAAGGGGTGGATCAAGCCTGTTTGCTCTGTTGCGCTAATAAAGCGATCTGGAAGAATTAAGCCATGCGTAGGATGTTGCCATCGCACCAACGCCTCCACGCCAACAACCCGCATTGTTTTCATTTCCACCTGCGGCTGGTATTGTAAAAATAACTCCGTCTCTTTGCCGATGATCTCGGCTAAACGGCCCATGAGCAGAAGACGGCCGTAACTATCGAGATCCATTTCGGGCTGATAGAGGCTATACCCGCTTCCTAACTGTACTGCCGCAAGCAGAGCGATTTGTGCTCTCTGGATAAGGGTATTGGGGTCTGACCCATGTTCTGGGAAACGCGAAATGCCGACATTGCCTGTTAGGGATATCGGCAGATTCTCCGTTATAAAAGGCGATCCCATGGCCGCAAGCAGTCTCTTGGCGGTACGAATGGTGTCTTCCACCTCTGCTTCTGGTAGCAGTGTGGCGAATATCGTTCCCCCAAAATGGGCAACGGTATCGGTGGTATCCATAGATTTTTGTAAGCGCAATCCAACCTGTTTTAGAAGATTATCCCCGCGAATGGATCCCAAGGCATTGTTGACGAGCTGAAATTGGTCTAACTTAATAATCAATACGGCGAGCGGCTCGTGACTTCGCCGTGATGTCAGCATTGCTTTCTTCATCTGTTCACAAAACAGCGTGCGATTGGGCAGGTCTGATATGGAATTATAATGCATATCATGGTAGATACGCTCCTCGTCTTCTATACATTCATTCCGTATTGCAACATCGCGTAACTCCCTTCTCACCGCAGGGACAAGCCGTTTTAAGTTTCCCTTAATAATATAATCTTGCGCGCCCCTTTTCATCGCATCTACTGCGGAATCTTCTCGGAAAGACTCGCACACTAGAATAAAAGGGATGTCTTCTCCATCCTCTTCCAGAATCTTTAATGCGCCAATGGCACTGAAATTAGGCATATCGTCAGACGAGATAATAATATCCCATTTTCTGTCGTTGAGGGCTTCCCGCATCTCCTGCGCGTTTTCTACCCGTTTATAGGTGGGGGCAAAGCCACCCTGACGTAGTGCGTCTATAACCAAGGTGGCAACGTTATTAAAATGATCCACGACTAAAACATTGAGGGGGATATTCATGATTTCCTAT
>CAYJXH010000212.1:0-2135 GCA_964373975.1 uncultured Nitrospirota bacterium
AATTTCTTTAAATAATGTATGTGAGTAAAAAGGCTTTTGCTTTGATACCAGATATTGTGTAGGACTATTTTTAGCCCCTATCAGGCTCTTTTTAGTCTTTTTTGAATGGTGTTTTTGAGAAAGATTAGCTCTTCGCTCTTTAAAATGGCGTGGGTTATACAGTAGATTACAATAGATGTGACTATAGCAATTGCAAGCAGAATCGTCTTTTCCGTCCAATGGCCCGGAGAATCCCATAATGCCATGCTTGATATGTATAGCGTAGAAGGGATCATACATAATGTGCCCAGTATGACTTTAAGGTGAGAATAGGCAATCCGTTTTGCGTCAATGCTCCCGATCTTTTTCCTCAATAAGACAACCAGTATGACAAAATTAAATATCGCGGAGATGGAGGTCGCGAGAGCGAGTCCTCCATGTTGCATCGGAATGGCCAAGGCAAAGCTTAAAATAACATTTAATATCATTGCGGTAATAGCGACCTTGACGGGGGTTTTAGTGTCTTGGAGCGAGTAAAAAACCGGCACAACTACGCGAACACCGGCAAAGGCCCAAAGACCGATTGCGTAATAAAGAACCGCTTGGGCCGTTCCTTCTGTCGCGAGACGATCAAACACCCCATGTTCAAATAAAAGATGCACAATAGGAACCTTTAAAAGGATCAATCCTGCCATCGCGGGCGCCATAATGAAAAAGATCAGTCTTAGCCCAAACGACAGGCTTTGCCGCAATCCTGCGTGATCCCCTTTTGCCGCTTGTGCGGACAAGGTTGGAAGCAATACGGTTGCGAGTGCCACGCCAAAAATCCCTAACGGAAAATGGATCAGACGCATTGCATAATAAAGATAGCTGACTGATCCTTTGGCTAGCGTTGATGCCACAATCGTGCTGACTAAGATATTAACCTGTGTCACTGAAAGGCTTATGGTGATCGGCAGAATAAGTTTAATTATTTGAATCAGTCCGGGGTGCAACGGAAAGATCGGCCACTGAAATGAAAGCGAAAACCCCTCTTTTTTAACGGCGGGAAGTTGTACGGCAAACTGACAAAGTCCACCGAAAACCACACCGATCGCGGCTGAAAAAATAGGTTTCGGATAGAAGGGAAACAAAATAAAAAGAATCATCACGATATTGCAGACTGCCGATGAGATTGCAGGCGGGCCAAAGCGGTGTGTGCTGTTTAGGATTCCCATCGTTAGGGCGGCAAGAGAAATAAACAACAAGAAGGGAAACATGACACGGGTTAACGTGATGGTGAGCGCGAAGCGTTCGGGATTATCTACAAACCCGGGCGCAATAATATGCAGTATTTGCGGGGTAAACAAGATGCCAATTCCTACGATAATAGTAAGAATAAAAAAAAGAAGTGTAAAGGCGGCGCGGGCAAGCGACGCCGCCTCTTGCCGGGATCGTTTGGTCAGATATTCTGTGAAGACCGGAATGAATCCTGCGGAGATTGATCCTTCGGCCATGAGTTCCCGAAGCATATTCGGAATCCGAAAGGCCACATAAAAAGCATCGGAAGCGATACCGGCTCCGAGTATTTTTGCAAAAAGCATATCCCGCAAAAATCCTGTTATCCGGCTCAAAAAGGTTGAGACGGCAACAACGGAAGCCGTTTTGACTAATTTTACTTCTGTATCCGACTGCTTCTCTTGACTTTCCATGAATTTCTGTGTTAGAAATACACGTTATTTAGGAGTAAAACAAGTGGCAAATCATGTTTCGGCATTAAAAAGAGCGCGTCAATCAGAAAAAAGAAGAGTGCGAAATAAATCCGCGCTCTCTGCTATGAAGACAGAAATCAAAAAAGTAGGGGTTGCGCTTTCAGAAAAGAATCTGGAATTAACAAAGACCACTTTAAAAGCGGCAATCTCGTCTCTTGCGAGAACCGCGTCCAAAGGAATCATTCCCAAAAAACGTGCCTCCCGAAAAATCTCCCGCTTAACAATCAAGGCCAACAAAGCCGCTTCTGTATAGTAGGGGCAAGGCATCCCGGCCCCTACATCCGACAAAATTGTCGTGTCTCCTCCATAATTGTTATCATTACCTCTGAAGGGTCTGCACAACGCTCTTGGGCGAAAATCGTTTTTCCCCTTATAATCAGCACCGTTTAGCGTATTTCTCCATGC
>CAYJXH010000213.1:0-2129 GCA_964373975.1 uncultured Nitrospirota bacterium
CCAGCACGCGATAAATTGGGGCCAAGCAATCCGCCTTTTCCCTTAACCTTATGACAGCCTATACAGCCATACTCGTCAAACATTTCCTCGCCCAATGTCGTCAACTCCGACTTTACAGTATCATCGGTTACCTTTGATGCCATAAGGGCGTCGAAATCAGCCTCTGTGATAGAAGCCGAACGCGGTCTTTTTACATTATACGGCTTTGCCTCATCAAACTTCACGGCCTCTCCTTTGTAAGGATGCAATGTGCGAATATAGGCCACCAAGTTCCATATCTCCTCTTCGGAAAAGACCTTACCAAAACTAGGCATCGTAGGGGCAATATCAACACCGCGCCCGCCTTTGTCAATAACTTCGTAAATCTCCTTATTACTTAACTTCGCCATATAGGGTTCCTGCGCGTCTGTTAAGTCTCTTGCGTGCGGGTCAAGATTCTTTGCATTATAACCATCCCCAGCGCCACCCTCGCCATGACAAGGACTGCAATATGTATTGAAGTGTTTCTTCCCTTCTACGACCTGTTTTGGCTGACACCCCAAAACACCTAATAAGACAAAAAGGAAGGGGATGATAACAGGCGAAGAAATAAATTGCAATCTTTTTTTCATATTATCTTTTCTAAACATTCTCACGCTTCTTTTTTCGATACCGCTTCCCAATCCACCACTCTACTCCAATCACAAAAAAAGCAATTATTGTGGGATAAATGATGCGCGTAGGCGGATCAGGCGGCTTGAGCAATAAATAATACCATGCAGATATTGATCGCTTACTATCTACATCCCCATTGGAACCGTCCCACGCTGAAAAAGCAATCGGGATAAATTGCATCGGCTTAAATTCCAAATCGTTCTTATCCGACGTCTTCAAAGCCCTTTTAAACACAGCGCGATATTGCCCATTTTTATAAACCCATTTCCCGTTAAACTGTTGCGCCTCTGGACTTTGGGGCGTAAAACGAATACCGACATTGTGTTCTTGCCCTGTGGCATTTAATTCTTCGATGGCAGAAGCCGCTATGCTTAGCCGTGCCACATAAACAGGGTTTGCAGGGTCTCCCATGATAAAATAGGGGCGTTCATCGGGTCGAATAACAGAAGGGAACTGAAGGGCAATGCCATCATCGCCTTCTGCGCCATCCGCAACAAGACTCTTCGTGGTGTCATCCCACGTCAATAAAATAGCCACCGCTTTGTCGTTATAAATTGCCTTTGCAATAACGGAAGTGATCGTTGGGGTAAATTGCCTCGGATCAATCGTCACCTGACCAATCATCGGGAAATAATAGGGGTCTAGCTCCTTCCAGACGGGGTCATCTGGATTATCTGTTAGCGCACCTTCAATTGATTTAGCGACAATCGTTTCAGCAGGTTGCGGCGTTCCCTCAAATTGAGAAAGAGAATGAACATAGTTGGCAATATGCCAACGCTCTTCCTCTGTTGTCTCAACATCTTCCCCTTTAGCAAACGAGGGCATGATGATAATGCCACGCGTAATTCGCTGAAATATCTCTTCTGGCGCATTCGTTCTTCGGAAGAGCCATCCATTCGTCAGATTCCTAGGCCAGACTTTAAGCTCTTTCGCATTCGTGCCATCCGCGCGCCCCTCGACACCATGACATCTCGCACAATCTGTTTTCTTAAAGAAAAGCTCTTTGCCCTTTGCAATAGACTCGTCCGAAGAGGACACCTTTTTCCCAAAGTCAATTAACTTAGGCGACCCTTTTTGATCGGAGAATTTCGACGAAAAAGTCTTAATATGCGAGATAACCGATTTCCGATCTTGCTCGCTTAAAACCGACTCCCATGCAGGCATTCCGGTTCCGGGAAGCCCTTTACTGACCGTTTTAAAAAGATCCTCGTCGGTAGGCAACTCCCCTTTAATCGTTGAGGCGTATTTATACTGGCCACGCGTAAAATTTGCTGGCCGCGGGCTAAAAAAGGTTGCGGCTGGCCCATCTCCCCGACCCTCCACCCCATGACAATGCGAACAACGCTTGTCATAGATCGCCTTGCCGGAATTTGCGCCAGCGGCGACTACGGGCTTTTCATCCGCATAGGCAGGGGCAGAGAAAAAAAAGAGTGTAATGAAAAATGTCGTCAGTTTCTTTATCAATTTCATTGCCC
>CAYJXH010000214.1:0-2121 GCA_964373975.1 uncultured Nitrospirota bacterium
TCGGTCTATCGTTACGAGCGTTCTGGGGTCTTGCATGGTCTCATGCGGGTTCGCGGATTTACACAGGACGACGCGCACCTCTTTTGTCGCCCCGATCAGGTCGAAGCGGAGATATTAAAGGTGCTCGACTTTACGACAACCGTTTTGGGGGCATTCGGCTTTTCGCAATATGAGATCTATCTGTCTACCCGTCCTGAAAAATATGTGGGAACATTAGATAAATGGGAAATGGCAACGGCCGCGTTAGAAGGGGCGTTAAAGCAAAAGGGACTTCCCTATCAGATTGATCCGGGTGAAGGGGTTTTTTACGGCCCAAAGATTGACATGAAGATCAAAGATGCCTTAGGGCGCTCTTGGCAATGCACCACCATTCAGGTTGATTTTAATCTGCCAGACCGCTTTAACATGACGTATCGTGGAGAAGACAGCCAAGATCAACAGCCGATTATGATTCATCGGGCATTGTTGGGGTCTATTGAGCGGTTTTTTGGCGTCTTAATTGAGCATTATGGCGGGGCGTTTCCCACATGGATTGCCCCCGTTCAGGTTAAAATGATGCCGCTGACCGAAGCGCAGGCAGAATACGCCAATACCGTTTTACGCGCCCTTTCAGAAATGGGCATTCGATGCGAGCTAGATGGCCGAAAAGAAACGATTGGCGCAAAAATTAGGGATGCACAGTTGATGAAAGTCCCTTACATGGTTATAATGGGCAAACGGGAGATGGCCGATCAAACCCTTTCAGTCAGGGATCGGGCCGGGGCGAATGTTACCATGACACTACCTGAATTCATTACACTAATAAAAGAGGAGGTTTTATATCGACAAACGAAAACCGATAAGTCCAACGGGTAATAATAAATTAAGGATTAACTCTTTTATTCGGGCCAAGGAGATTCGGGTCATTAGCGCAGAGGGGGAACAGCTTGGGATTCTATCGGTACGAGATGCCCTGATAAAAGCGGACGAGGCGGCACTTGATCTTGTAGAAGTCTCTCCCACTGCAAATCCGCCCGTTTGCCGGATTATGGATTTTGGGAAATACAAGTATGAGATTAGCAAGAAAGAGCAAAGCGGGAAGGCGCATTCAAAGGCAACGCATCTCAAAGAAATGCAGTTGCGGCCTTTTACGGGTGAGCATGATCTTGATTTCAAGGTGCGCCACGCGGTAGAGTTCTTAGAATCAAAACAAAAGGTGAAGATCACGCTTATGTTCCGTGGCCGGGAAATGAGCTTTCAGGAAAAAGGCCGGGATATTATGGCAAAGATTGAGCAACAGCTCATCACGGTGGGGCAACTTGAAAGTCCAGTTAAAAAAGAAGGTCGCAACCTTGTGATGATTGTGTCGCCAAAAGCGAGTACAGCGCCAAAGAAAACAAAAAAACCAAAGGATGTAACTTTAGAAAAGGATTCTATCAATGAAGCAAAAGCTCAAAACACATAGCGGCGCGTCAAAACGGTTTAAGATAACCGGTACAGGGAAAGTAATGTGTAAACGCGCTGGAAAAAGGCATCTTCTAACGCATAAATCATCAAAACGAACACGAACCATGGGAACCCGCATTTCTCTCTTTAAGGGAGAAGTCGCGTCCATTAAATTACTTCTACCGAACAGGTAATAAGGAGAGGGGGCACTGGCCCCCGACGGGATGACAGGCCTCGTTGGGCCTGTAGAAATAGAAAGGAACAAGAAATATGCCAAGAGCAAAAGGAGGCCCCAAGACCCGCCAGCGGCGTAAAGACCGCATGAAAATGGCGAAAGGTTACTACGGGGCCAAAAGCAAACTTTACAGAACAGCCACAGAAGCGGTAGACAAGTCGCTTGTTTATGCCTATCGTGATCGCAAGGCGCGCAAGCGGGAGTTTAGGTCGTTATGGATTGCCCGAATCAATGCCGCAACACGCGCAGTTGGATTAACCTATAGTCGCTTTATGGCAGGATTAAAAAAGGCGGGCATATTGCTCGATCGGAAGGTCCTTGCCGACATTGCCGCAAACGACTCCAAGGGATTTACCCAAATCGTAGAAAAGGTCAGAGCGTAGAAAAATTTAACGCTCCGCGCGCTCATAGCTCAGTTGGATAGAGCACTTGACTACGAATCAAGGGGTCGGGAGTTCAAA
>CAYJXH010000215.1:0-2104 GCA_964373975.1 uncultured Nitrospirota bacterium
AATTTGAAATCAGTCCAATAGGGTGTTGCAGTGCAGAAAGATGCCCTAACACCTCTATCGTTTCAGGAAAAAGTGTCCAGGCCCTTTCCTGTTCATTTTCATTTTGTTGAAAAAAAGCATAGACTTCATCAAAAAATGGGTCAAACTGGGGAAAGGACACCGCTCCAAAAACGACACTAACGAGATCGCGCCACCAATCCTTTTCTGCCTGTTTTCCAGAAAGGGCCATCGGGGAAGATTTTCCATACGCATCATGAAAACGCTGATCTATATAGAGCGAATCTACACAAACGCCGTATTTCTCTGCAATACGACTATAGTGAAACCCAACGCCATGACTCACATAAAATAGCGTACCTGCGGCATCAAAGAAGACGGTTTTTTTCTTAGACATTTAATGTTTGAGTGGAACAACACCGACTTGGGGCATATTGGCCAATCCACTTTGACGCGCATGTTCCTCAAACGACTTATTCCCCCAGAAAAATGCCCCCGGAATCGTGGTCGGAACCACCGCGACATAAAAGAGCGCACGGCCTATGACCTCGTGCAAAATCGCCTGCAAAAAGATAATCCCCCAGAGGAAAACGCCCCATCCCCCCGCCATAGATTCAAATGCAAAAAGAAGCGATCCAATGATTAAAATCCCCAAACTCACATAGCGGGCAATGTAGATTTTTCCAAAACGATTGAGCAGGAGCATACGCGAAACCGCCGCTTCTTCCTCCTTCTGTTTTAAATAGCGAAGGTGGGCCAATAAGGATATCCCCTGTAACAGTAACCCTGTTAAAAGAGGCCGTGAGAGAAAAGAAAACAGGGGCGCCGTCTCTGCTCCTGTCGTTAAGGCTGTCACGCCAAAAATAAGTCCTATCGCAAGTGATCCTAATATCAAGCCGCTTGCCGAAAACGCGCCGCCTGTATGCCAATGATTCCAAAATGGCCGCGCAGGAATTCGGTAACAACGCACCATGCAATAAAGGCCAATCGGCCCCATAATCACTGCACCCAATAGACACGCCATTGCCAGAGGAACACTGAAAGGAGACAGCCACGCCATAAGATATGGAAACGTCATTATCACAGCGTATCCTGCGAGAAGGCCAAAGAATCCCCCAGTGGTTAGAATCTCTCGACTGACCCACGAATGACGCAAATTATTAGTCGCACGATAGAAAAATTGCGGCTTGCCGAGGTGCATCGTGGAAGTAAACATTCCTAGAAATTGCATCCCAAGCATGGCAAAAAGGGTCACCTTTAAAGTTGCAGGATAAGCCAGATTTCTTGCCGGATTCCCTTCCGCAGAGAGGGAAAAACAGAGGATCAGAAACATCCCCAGCACCATCTGGTATAGCAGGGTAAATTGTACCAAAGAATCTTCGCGGGATCGTAAATGAGAAAATCCCCATTCCTTCTGCCCCGTCTGTTCAATCGGTTTTACCTTATAACGGGCATCGGTTGCGGGTCCCGTCTGATCCCTTTCATAAATAAACGGATCACTGCCAGCACGCGTCAACTGCGCGGGCAGGGACATCTTTTGCTCAAATCGTATATTAGGTCGTGTAATGGCAGGGTCTGGAAATCCGGGAATAGAAAGTTTTGTCTGCTGTTTCCCTGCTGGAAGTGAATCAATCACACCAAAGTCTAACGCATTACTCAAACAGGCAGAAACACAAGCGGGTTGTAATCCGTCTTCCAGGCGATCCACACACATATTGCATTTTTGGACTTCCCCCTTCACAGGGTCTAGCACTGGGGCATTGTAAGGACAGACCCATGTACAGTATCCACAGCCAAAGCAGATATCCGGGTCTTGCAAGACCGCGCCATATTCAACATATTTCGTATAGGCCAGTGTCGGACAGCCTTTCAGACAGACCGGGTCTTCGCAATGATTACAGGCCATCGAGACATTGACCCGAACAAAATCAGGATAAGTTCCCCCCTCAACATAGCCCACATGGCGATAAGACAGATGCGCCGGGGTGCCGTTTTTTTCAGCACAGGCCGTTTCACAGGCGTGACAGCCAATACAGTTATCGGCCTTAAAATGAAAGCCGTGTTGTTTGTAACGATCGGGATTATGCGAAAGAATCTCTTGCCCGTT
>CAYJXH010000216.1:0-2086 GCA_964373975.1 uncultured Nitrospirota bacterium
TGCTGGTTATTATGATTTTTGCAGTCACCTTGTGCTGACGAAATCCAGCCGCCATGGCCGCCCCTATTTTCTCGGCCTTTTTAGCATCGTCCGTGATGGCAAAGACAGACGCCCCTGCGCCGGCAATGGAGCATCCGAGCGCGCCCGCTGAAAGTGCCCCTTTTTTTACAGCGTCAAATCCTTTTATCAACGGGGCGCGAACTGGCTCCGCGACAATATCTTGAACCGATTGACCAAAACGTACCACATCTTTTTTCGCGACAGCCCACGCCATCATTGAGGCGTAAGCCATATTGGAAATAAACTGCTCCATTTTAATTGCGGCAGGAAGACACTTACGAGATTCACGGGTGAGTAGGGGAAAATCGGGGACGGCAATCACAACCATCGCCTTTTCAATAACACCCAACGGCACGACCTCTTTTGTAAATGGATTGTTCCATGTAACCCCCCCCATCATCGAGGGGCCTATATTATCTAAGAAAAATCCACCGCTAACTTTTGCTTCCGCGACTGCGGCCAATGGAATAAGTTCTGCCCGCGTGAGTTTCTTACCAAAAAGAAGATTCGCCGCATAAGCCCCTGCGACGGCAGATGCCGCACTGCTTCCCAAGCCCGTGCCTAACACCCCTTTGCGGAGAATCAGGTCTACGCCCTCTTTTGCATTTAATTTAGAGAGTACGGCTTGGGCGGCAATGCCAGCGGTATTTTTGTCTGGACGATTTGATAGGCTCATTCCCCCCGTTATTTTCGTGAGGGTCACGCCCGGTTTTTTTGTTTTTGTGGCAATGACCGTATCCCCCATGCCAGAGATGGCCATTCCGAGCAGATCAAATCCGGGGCCGATATTTCCAATACTGGCCGGGGCAAAGACAGACACCTTGTTCATTGCTTCGTATCCCCATCATTGATTGCGTTGATGACCTCTCTTAATCGCCCAAAGTTTCGACGATTAAATTGGAACGAAATCTGTGGCATGAAATCTTTCGGCGCAATCTGAACAATTTTACCCCGAACAATGATGTCCGAAAAGCGGTCATTCAACCGTTCCAGCTCTTTGATTGTTAAGAGTCGTTTTATATTGATAACCGTATCGCCATTGATAAATTGCATCGAATGATAGTTTTGATAAAAATGTGTGATTTCAGAAACAGCCTCGGCAACACTATCTGTGATTTTAAACAAGTGCATATCTTCAGGCGAAATCATTCCTTTTTCAAGCAAACGATCATTGACGTAAGAGAACCAATCTTTCCAATGACTGCCGCCGGGTGCGTCAATAAACACAACTGGAGAAGGATCGCATTTCCCCGTCTGAAGCAGGGTAAGGGCTTCAAATCCTTCATCATGGGTTCCAAATCCGCCGGGGAAAAAGGCCAATGCGTTTGCTTCTTTTACAAAGAAAAGTTTTCGAGTAAAAAAATATTTAAAGGTGATCAGCTTAGGATCGTTTTCTATAAACTCGTTTGCCGCCTGTTCAAAGGGAAGAATGATATTCAGGCCAAAAGATTTTTCCCTTCCGGCACCCCCCTGAACCGCCCGCATAATGCCATCGCCCGCGCCGGTAATGACCATAAACCCCGCGCGGGCCATCTTTCTTGAGAAATCCGTGGCATGAGGGTAGATGGGATCTTCGGGGGGCGTTCGGGCCGATCCAAAAACAGAGACTTTTTTTATTTCCGTAAATGGGGCAAAAAAATCAAAGGCATGTTTCATTTCTCGAAAGGATGAATAAAGTGTCTTGAGATCATTTTTACTGATTTGGTCTTCAGAGAGGCCTACCGCTGTAAAAATCAGTTCTCGGACAATATCATTATGATCAGAGGGGTTCCCCTGCAAATCGAGGAGTTGATCTATCTTTTCATATAAAGCAGTATTATCCAATTTTTGACCTAACATCTCGCAGGGGACGTTCCCCTTCTGCCCCTGTTTTTGTTGAATTGAAAATCAAGTGGGAACAACCTAGTCAAACTATATCACTACAAGACAGTTTTCTCAATAATACGGTAGACAGTGAGCATGACGACATTGAAGAGATTATCTCTTGTTATCCTCACGAGAGTTGTGGTATGTTGCCCCTACAATT
>CAYJXH010000217.1:0-2056 GCA_964373975.1 uncultured Nitrospirota bacterium
CGGGCGGCGTTGCTATGTTCACAGAAAGAGCGCCCACCGCAAACAAAAGGGAATCACCCGGCAAAAAAGGGGCAATCACCAAACCCGTTTCGCAAAATATGATGAGAAAAAGAATGACGTAGGTTGCAGTGCCGTACTCTGAAAAAAGAGTCGTAAGGTGCCGATCTAAATGAAGAAATAAATCAATGAAGTGGGAAAGGGCTTCCATTTATGTATTCGCGGCCCGACGTTCTATTCCCTCTACCAGTGCTAGATGCTGATCCGATCCAACCACTTTTTTAACTTCATTAAGGTTGATCTTTCTGCCGCCAAGATGGAATTGTTCTTTGAGCGCAAGAATCCGATGAACCGATTGGCCGATTCGCGCTTCTGAAATATCCCCTTGCTCGACCGCATGAATCAATGCTTCTAGCACGGCGATTTGCTGATCGTAAGTGTGACAGACCAAAAGCAGATCGCACCCTGCGGCAATCGCCAAGACAGCAGACTCCGCAACCGTTCCGTTATCCGTAATCCCCTTCATTTCCAGATCATCACTAATAATAACTCCGGTAAATCCGATGGCTTCTCGGAGCAGACCAGTAACAATCTTGTTGGATAACGTGGCAGGCCGTTTTGGATCAAGCGACTTATAGACGACATGGGCCGTCATAATAGAGGAGAGCCTGTTTTGCGCAAGATGGATAAACGGTTTTAACTCAATATCGGTAAGACGAGAGAGGGGATGGGTAACCTTTGGAAGCGTTTTATGCGAATCAAGATGCGTATCGCCATGGCCAGGGAAATGCTTGCCACACGCAATAATCTTATTGTCCTGCAACCCACTCATCATCGCCAATCCATGTTCGGCCACCAATAGCGGACTTTGTCCAAATGCCCGATTGCCAATAACGGGATTGTCGGGGTTGGTGTCTACATCCAACACGGGAGCGAAATTAAGATTGATTCCAACAGCAGTCAACTCGTGCGCCATCGCCTCTGCCGCACTGTATGTCAGAGGAATATCATTTAATTGACCATAAACGCGGGCCGGTGGAAATTGCGTAAACGGACTAGGAAGGCGCGAGACCCTGCCCCCCTCCTGATCAATGCCCATCAATAACGGCCCGTCTTTTGAGAGGGCCTGAAGCGATTGTGTTAATTTCGCCAGTTGCAGTGGATTCTTTATATTCCGCGAGAAAAGAATAACGCCTCCAACATGATATTTGGAGATGGCACGCGCGACCTCTTTGGAAGGGGTAGTTCCGTCAAACCCCACCATGAGCAACTGGCCTATTTTTTGCGCGAGCTTCGATTTCATCTACTACCAGCTATATTGATGAGATATTTTACCAGAAGTCTTACGCCCGCACCGGTAGACCCTTTGGGGGTATAAGGCCGGGGTTTGTCACCATTCCACGCAACACCCGCGATATCCAGATGAACCCACGGGACACCCTCCGCGAATTGTTTTAGAAAGAGCGCGGCAGTAATGGAGCCTGCGGGACGGCCGCCGGTATTTTTCAAATCGGCCACATCACTTTTAATTTGACTGTAATAGTCGTCCCAAATAGGCATGGGCCAAACACGTTCGCAAGTCTCGTAAGACGCCTGCTGTATTGCAGAAATTAGTTTTTCATTGTTCCCAAACAACGCCATCGCGTGCGCACCTAGCGCCACAACACATGCCCCGGTCAGCGTAGCCAAATCAATGATGGCTTGGGGTTTATAGCGAAGGCTGTAGGTAATTGCATCGGCCAAACACAGCCTTCCTTCTGCATCGGTATTGATGACCTCGACTGTTTTCCCCGAAAGGGTTTTGACAATATCCCCCGGATGCATGGCGTTCCCGCCGGGCATATTATCGGTTGCGGGTAAAATTCCAACAATATGCAGAGGCAACTTCATCTGGGCCGCGACCTTCATTGCGCTTAACACGGCGGCCCCACCGGACATATCGTATTTCATCTGCTCCATGTTCTCTGCGGGTTTGAGCGAGATTCCGCCCGTATCAAACGTGACGGATTTCCCAACCAACACAATGGGTTTGCCCTTCGCCCCTCGCAGGGGTCGTACC
>CAYJXH010000218.1:0-2031 GCA_964373975.1 uncultured Nitrospirota bacterium
CCGTTACAACCTGTGTCTGTTGCAACATGATTTCGGAAACCCAAATAGCGTAAGGATCAAGCGTTTTGCGCCAAGGCAAATCGCGCCCAGCCTTTTTATACCAACGCAGAAGGGAGGTTGCGAATCGGGGAATGGGCGTCTCTATTTTTGGTTCCTTTGAATTTAATCCCCTCCTTCGCAAGGAGGGGTAGGGGAGGTTATTGGTCTGGAAACCCCTCCTAACCTCCCCTTGCAAAGGGGAGGATTTAGAGATGCGATACCCACTCAAATTTCCAAAGAGATTACTTCTTTAAGTATGATTCGATCTTCTCGATGACTTTATTGGGTGTGGTGGTGGCTTTAATTAGGAAGTCGTTTGCGCCTGCTTGCAAAGCCTTTTGAATCTCTTCTGGTGATCCTTTAGATGAAAAGACAATCACGGGAATTCTATTTAAGGCAGGAGAGGCACGCACCGCTTGAAGCACTTTAAACCCGTCCATCTCCGGCATGACCAAATCGAGCAAAATTAAATCTGGTTTTTGTGTCATCATCGCTTTGAGTGCTTCAATGCCATTGGTGGCCACGCGGGTGAGATACCCGGCTGAAAGCAACTTTGTCATGTAAACTTTTCTGTAAAACTCGGTATCATCAACAATAAGGACATTTCCCTTCATTTTACACGCTCCGATAGATTTTTCTTGATCTCCTCTTTAAAGAGAAACAGCTCTTTTTCCATTTGTTCCAACCGATCTGTGATTGGATCAGGAAGATGCGAATGATCCAACTCCTCTTCTTCCAAGGGACGCTGTAATATCTTCCCCGGCACCCCAACCACCGTGGCATGGTCGGGAACCGATCCTAACACCACCGCATTGGCGCCAATCCGAACGTAATTCCCGATTTTATTCGCCCCCAACACTTTCGCACCGGCCCCAATAACGACATGATGCCCTATCGTTGGATGCCGTTTTCCGCTTTCCTTGCCGGTTCCACCTAACGTCACCCCTTGATAGAGGGTCACATGATCGCCAATCTCGGCCGTCTCGCCAATGACCACGCCCATGCCATGATCTATAAAAAAAGAACGTCCAATGACAGCCCCCGGATGAATCTCAATCCCCGTTATAAAACGCGCCAGATGAGAAAGAAGCCGTGGCACGACAGGAATATGTCCCTTCCAAAGAAGATGGGCAATGCGATGGATCAGTGTCGCATGAAATCCCGAATAGGTCAATAGGACTTCAAAAATATTACGCGCCGCCGGATCTCGCTCAAAACAGGCTTTTATATCTTCGATGATGAGTTTAATCGTGTTCAATGATGCAAACGGCTTGCGCGGCGATTCCCTCTTCCCGCCCAATAAAGCCGACCTTTTCATTTGTGGTTGCTTTGATATTCACGCACGCTTCTGTAATCGCCAAACAACGGCTAATGTTCGACTTCATTTCATGAACATACGGCGCGACCCTCGGCCGCTCCGCAATAATAACACTATCTATGTTCACCACGCGATATTGGCGAGCCGTCAGCATTTTACACACCTCGCTTAACAGTGTCAGAGAGTTGATCCCTTTCCATTTTAACTCCCCTTCCGGAAAATAAATCCCGATATCGCCTAACCCCGCCGCGCCCAGCAAGGCATCACAAATCGCATGAAGTAAGGGATCGCCATCAGAGTATCCCACCATTCCCTTGTCATGTTCAATGGTAACGCCGCCCAACCGACAGGGCAACCCCACTTCCAACCGATGAATATCATAGCCAATGCCGATACGAATCATGCTTTTACCTCCCCCACCCCTCCTTACAAAGGAGGGGAATGATGCTAACACTTTGAGATTATACTATGTCTCGGCACCTAGAAAATATTTTTCAGCCCGCAACAAATCGGACGCGGTGGTTATTTTAATGTTCTCTTCCGAACCCATAACACACAAAACAGGATGGCCTATTCGTTCTACAATCGCCGCCTCATCTGTTCCAATAAAGGATTCGCTTTGCGCCTTTCGCAAAGCCTGCGCCAACACCCCTAGTAGAAACGCTTGAGGGGTT
>CAYJXH010000219.1:0-2026 GCA_964373975.1 uncultured Nitrospirota bacterium
CCCTGCGGAGAATCTAACGTGACGGTTGTTTCCGTTGATATTCCTTCTGGCATCTCGGCAGACACAGGAGAGATCATGGGCTCTGCTGTTTGTGCCGATTACACCTTTACGATGGGACTGCCAAAACGCGGACTCTTTTTGCGAGAAGGACTACAATGCCGCGGCACATGGGACGTTATTGATATTGGATTTCCAAAAGCATTAATTGATCATGCCGACATAAAGGTGGCGTTGATTGGCCCTTCCGATTTAAAAGGCTTTTCCTCCCCGCGTTCCCTCGGAGCGCACAAAGGGACATTCGGTCATCTGCTGATGATCGCAGGGTCTCGTGGGATGAAAGGATCGGCGGCAATGGCCTCGCTTTCCGCATTGCGCGCAGGTGCCGGATTGGTCACTGTTGCCTTGCCCGAATCAATAGACTCGATTGCATCAACCGTGATGGAGGCAATGACCCTGCCTCTCCCTGAAACAAAAGAGGGGACATTATCTCTTGCGTCTGAAAAGACAATCGTCAATGCCCTAACGGGGAAAAAGGCCGTAGCAATTGGGCCGGGACTGTCTCAAAACCCCGAAACGGTGCGTCTTATTCTTTCCCTCATCGCCCAAATAGAATTGCCACTGGTCATTGACGCAGATGGTATTAACGCCATTGCTACTGATCTTTCTGTCCTTACACATCGTAAAAGAGGGCAAACCATTTTAACACCCCATGCTGGCGAAATGGGCCGATTGTTAGGCGTAACCACCGAGACGGTGCAGAAAGACCGCATGGAAACGGCTTCGCACTTTGCACAGAAATGGGACGTCATTGTTGTGCTAAAAGGGGCACATACCCTCGTTGCCACGCCCGACGGGTCTATTGCAATTTCCAATACAGGAAACCCCGGCATGGCCACTGCTGGCACTGGCGATGTGCTAACGGGTATAATCGGCGGGCTTTTAGCAGAAGGGATGGCCCCCCAGTCTGCGGCAATACACGGCGTGGTATTGCATGGACTAGCGGGAGATATTGCTTGTAAGGAAACGGGAGAAATCAGTCTGATCGCATCGGATATTATCAATAAAATTCCTCATGCCATTCAGAAAATAAAACAAGGCAGAAAATAAATCAAAGCAGAAAATAAATCAAGGAGATCCATGACCCTCACCCAAATTACAATCTACTTCCTCGGCATTATTGTCGTTATTATTATCGCTATGCTCGTGCACTCTTTTCTCGACAAAAAGAAAATCAAACAAAGTCTACTCCGTTTAGTGGATCCTCTGAAGGGGAGGGTGTCACAGGAGAGTGCTTTTCATTATCCGCATTTCCACTGTAATTTAAACGGCTCGCAGGGGGTAGCACCCCTGGCAGGCACGTTGCCCCGGGCATTTGATCTTTTTTTTGATGTGGTCAAAGTGGGACGACACCATATTCTCTATGTGGTTTATTCTCTGGCCGCCACACTCCCCCACGCTCTCCTTTTAATTAAGAAAGATGAATTTCGTCCGATGGCCGATCCAGACGGTTTTTCAAAATCAAACGGCTCCCTCTTGGATAAAATAAATGCCCCGTTTCAGGGATATTCGATAGAACCCGTATGGGCAGAGAAGGTTTACACAACAGGAGGCGTTTCTAAATTGATTGCATCGTTAGACGATTTTACGTCCCTGCAGTTGGGGCCAGACGCCTTGATCGCCGGAAAGCCCTACGAGGGGCTTGCAGACGCCGATTCAGAAAAAACACTACAGGCCATCTTATCGCTCCAAAAATTAGCCCAAGCCCTAGAGGAGGCACGGCCTCCAGCGGTATTACAGCCCTCGTTGGGGCTGTGAAAAAATAATGCAATCTTCCCCCTTAATAAAGCTATCTCTGTCCCATATCTTTTGCTGGACACGGGGGTTTTCTTTTTATCCCTCCCCTTCAAGGGGAGGCTAGGTGGGGATGGGTTATTTATGAAAGCATCTTTCCAATTAAATTCCGCCGAGGCCACTTTTTTGCTAGGAAAACAGATTGGGCTTTCGGCGGTGGGGGGAGAGGTTATTG
>CAYJXH010000220.1:0-2013 GCA_964373975.1 uncultured Nitrospirota bacterium
TGGACTATGCGCTTACCAACATGCTCTTTTTTACCGGAAAGCCCAAGCCCAATTTTCAAAAGACCGACTTAAGAAAAATCATCGAAGAAGCCTCTCTTTTTGCCATCCACCTCCTTCAACAAAAGGAGATTCACCTTGTTTTATCGCTCGATTCCCTAACAGCGCCGATTCTCTGCGATGAAGACCTCTTAAGACAGATTTTTGTAAACTTGATCTTAAACGCAATCGATGCCCTTCCGGGTGGGGGTCGCCTTACGATTTCCTGCGTGGTTGAGACAAAGCGGGTGCAGATTTTAGTTTCCGATACGGGTTGCGGCATCCCGGAAGATCAGCAGTCTAAAATCTTTGATCCCTTTTACACCTCAAAAAATAAAGGTACTGGCCTAGGTCTTGCAATAGTATATAATGCCATCGTTGCACATGGTGGAACGATTGAGGTAAAAAGTGATGTTGGCAAAGGAACCGTGTTTACAGTGACGCTGCCAAAACCGTAGTGGGGCAACGGGCCCTGCGAGCGTTTCGCTAAACACGGAAAGGGTTATTGAATGAATGCAGGCGCTAAACCAATTTTAGTCGTAGATGATGACCCCGCAATGCGTGTGGCATTGACGGAATCCCTTAAAATATTGGGATATTCAACGCAAACGGCCACTTCAGGTGAGGATGCGTTGGCCCGTCTCAATGAAAAACCGGTTGCCGCCATCCTGACCGATTTGAAAATGTCCGGAATGAGCGGTATTGATCTATTCCACAACGTTAATAAACGAAATCCAAAAATACCCGTCATTATTATGTCGGCACATGGAACAATTGACACTGCTGTCTCGGCGATAAAGCTTGGAATTCTTGATTATCTGGTAAAGCCGTTCTCGCAAGAACGGCTTTTAGAGGTGATTAAAAAGAGTTCTTCGTCTGCGGGTGTCGTCTCTGGTTCTTCCGGAACACGCCCTGCCGATTCCGAGAAAGCTTCCATTGCCTCGCAAAGATCAAGTCATCGTGTTATTTTGACAAAAGACCCAGGAATGATCAAATTGCTGAAAATGGCCGAGGTGGTAGCAAGCTCGGATGCAACCATCTTTATCGAGGGAGAAAGCGGGACGGGCAAAGAGCTTTTGGCCCGGTTTGTTCACGAACATTCCCCACGCGCCCATCGACCTTTCATTGCGATAAATTGCGCGGCGGTCCCGGAGAATCTCCTGGAATCGGAACTCTTTGGATATGAAAAAGGGGCTTTTCCAGGGGCTATTACGAGAAAACCGGGGAAATTTGAGCTGGCCCACACGGGGACGATTCTATTAGACGAGGTGAGCGAGATGCACATTTCGCTTCAGGCCAAGTTGCTTCGCGTTTTGCAGGAAAAAGAGGTCGATAGCGTTGGAGGAAGAGAGCCGATTCCGCTTGATATAAGGGTTATCGCAACTACGAATCGCCCTATTCTAAAAGAGGTGGAGGCCGGTCGTTTTCGGGAAGACCTTTATTATCGGCTGAATGTCTTTCCCCTTCATATTCCCCCGCTTCGGGATCGGATCGCCGATATCCCAATCCTTGCGGAATATTTTGTCAATAAAGTGGCGAATCGAAATAATAAAGAGCCGGAGGTGATATCTCATGACACCCTGTCTATCCTACTGGCCCGTCAGTGGCGTGGCAATGTGCGGGAGTTGGAAAATATCATGGAGCGGGCGACGTTGCTTGCGCAAGACGGCGTGATTCTACCCGAACACATGGAGGCAACCGGGGGAACGCTCGCAGGGCACGTTGCCCTGTCTGCGAGGGGGGGATCGACATCTGTTAGCACACTGCATTCTGTTCCTTCACAGAGGGAGAATACAGAGGGCACTGCCCCCGCTACTTCCGCTTTACACACCGTTGGTGTAGGCTTTAAAGAGAATCCGGTAAACGGTCATGAAAATAGTGCAGAAAGTATGGGGTTGCCTTTAAAATCAACACCGGCCGGGGGGAATGGTTTAGGAAGAATGACCCTGTGGGAGGCGGAACGAAATCTTATTTTAG
>CAYJXH010000221.1:0-1948 GCA_964373975.1 uncultured Nitrospirota bacterium
AAGAGATCCTTGCTTCTGTTCGGTTTGATCTTTTTCTGGATCGTTTGAAAATTAGCCCCTCCAATCAGAGAAGGCTGCTACACCAAAATTTATTACAGATTCATTTAAAGCAGGTGGCCGATTGCCTCGTCTGTCCGCAGATCAACAGGGACTTGCTCATTAAACTAAAAGAGGAATATCCACTTGGCCTGATTACGAATTTTGACGATACCAACACGGTTTATTCTATTTTGCATCGCGAGAATATCCACGGCATATTTAACACCATTTTAATCTCGTCTGAATTTGGTTTAAGAAAACCACGAAAAGAAATTTTCTTGGCCGCATGTAAAAATCTTGAAATTTCTCCTTCGGAGGCCCTTTTTATCGGCGATAGCCTTATCAGTGATATTGCCGGGGCCAAGGGGGTTGGCATGGATGCGGCATGGATTAACCCTGAAGGCGGCTTTGTTTCAGAGGACGTTCCACAGCCGGATTATGTCTTATCAAACCTAAACGATTTAAAGGGGGTGCTTTAGTGGGCAACGTTGTCACCCCGATGATGAAACAGTTTTTAGAGCTTAAAAAACAGTATCCGGATGCCATACTGTTTTTCCGCGTGGGCGATTTTTATGAAATGTTTCACGACGACGCCGTGCTTGCGTCTGCCGTTCTTAATATCGTTCTGACCACGCGCGATAAGAGTAAAGAGAACGCGGTTCCCCTCTGCGGAATCCCTTACCACGCGGCCACGGTCTATATTCAGAAGCTCATTAAAGAGGGCTATTCCGTAGCTATTTGCGAACAGGTTGATGATCCGATATTGGGCAAAGGACTTATACGACGGGAAGTCGCACGCGTCATTACGCCGGGAACACTCATTGATCCTGCGCTACTTTCTCCAAAAGAGAACAATTATGTCGCGGCCATGGCGTGGGGGTGGCAAGCGCCCCCGGATGGAAAAGTCAAACTATGGGGTCGCCTACGGGGAGCGGGCGTGACGATACCCAAAGTCGGTGTTGCCTTTCTTGATCTTTCCACAGGGGCATTTCATTTTTTTCTCACGCATAGTTTGGAACAAGCAGAAAACGAGCTGGCCAAAATTGATCCTAAGGAAATAATACTCCCACAGAATGAGGGCGAGGGGTGGGGTAAGGGCACGCATCACTTCCCCATCCGATTTGTCTCTCCGCTTTATTTTTCCCAAGATGCGTCTTACAAATTATTGGAACAGCATTTTCAAGTGCACTCGGTATCGGCTCTGGGAGAGGAGGGATTAGCCCTCATTGCCGCTGGCGCACTTTTAGCGCATGTAAAAGAGACGCAAAAAGGGGTCATCGGAACAATAACCTGTTTGACGCCTTACACGCTAGGCGAATTCATGCAGGTTCATCCTCTGGCACAGCACCATCTTAATCTCGTTCCCAGAAGTAAAGATCGCAACGACGCAGAGGGAACCCTTTTGAAGGTACTCGATTATACCGAGACGGCCATGGGGGGACGCCTGATGCGTCATTGGCTCCTGCATCCGCTTTTGTCCCCCGAAAAGATTATCGAACGACAAAGGGGAGTGCATTTTTTCTATCAAAATATTGCCCTGCGTCAGACCTGTCACGCGCTTTTGAAAAAGATGTCCGATATCGAACGCTTGATTGGGCGAATCGGCCTCAACGCGGCAAATCCACGCGATGCCGTTGCGCTTAAAAACGCACTCTTTCTATTGCCAGAAATTGAAAAGGCCGTCGCGTCTGAACCTGCCCCTTCACTCATTGCTACACTGAAAGACGCATGGGATAACTTAAATGATGCGGCTGATATTATTGATCAGGCCCTTGTGGATGATCCGCCTTTCTCTTTAAAAGACGGCGGGGCCATTAAAGAGGGGTATCTGCATGAGCTAGATGCGTTAAGACGGTTTCAAAGAGAGGGAAAGTCAATGCTCATTGAGATAGAGCTTACAGAACGCCAG
>CAYJXH010000222.1:0-1883 GCA_964373975.1 uncultured Nitrospirota bacterium
TTTTCGTGGGCGATTGTTTTGATCTTTTTTTGGGTGGAGCTTCGCTACCGTGTTTATGTCATGGGGTCTCTGATCCTGCCGATGGCATTTCTTTCACTTATTTCAGCGGCAACACTTCCTCTGGATCAACATCCTGTTGATCCCGCGCTCAAGGGGACGCTGTTGGGCGTGCATACAACACTGTCCGTATTGGGCATTGTGGCCTTTGCCATCGCGGCCGTTTCGGGCATTATGTATCTCGTGCAGGAAAAATTCTTAAAGTCAAAACAGTTTGGGCCTCTTTATTACAAACTCCCCGCGCTTGATCTTTTAGATCAATGGAACGCAACCGCGCTTTTCTGGGGAATTCCACTGCTGACACTCGGCATTATTACAGGGGCACTGTGGTCTCAATATGCGTTGGGATTTTTCTGGTCGTCCAATAGCACTAAACAGCTTCTGGCCATTTCCGCATGGTTTTTCTACCTGATTATGCTTCAGGGCCGCATCACTTTTGGCTTTCGGGCACGACGGGCGGCACTTCTCTCTATCATTGGGTTTATCGGAATTATTTTTATTTTTACCACATTGGCCTAGGGGGGACGCCCCCCGGCGAATATAGCCGCCCCGTTGGGGCGTCTGAAAAAATAATGAATATTATATTAGTTGGGTTAAATCATCGCACTGCACCGGTAGAGGTTCGGGAGCAATTTGCCCTCTCCGAAGAAAAAATCGGGGAGGCCCTCTACACATTAAAAAAGAATCCGCAGATTCAGGAAGCGTTGATTCTGTCTACCTGTAATCGTGTTGAAATCTACGCCGTGGTTACCAATACGGAACAAGGATGCGACACGATTAAAGAATTCTTTCTAGGTCTTTCCCATGAGCCTGATGATGCGGTAGGCACTTCTTTGTATATTTATTCCGCGAAAGATTGCTTACGCCATTTGTTTCGGGTCTCTTCCAGTCTAGACTCCATGATGGTTGGAGAGCCGCAGGTTTTGGGACAACTCAAAGACGCCTTCGATTTAGCCATGTCGCATAAATCAACGGGTGTGCTTTTAAACAAGGTGTTTAAAAAAGCAATCTCGGTTGCAAAACGGGTTCGCACAGAAACAAAAATCGCCGAAAACGCAGTCTCCATTAGCTATGCCGCCGTGGAATTGGCCAAGAAGATATTTGGGAAATTGCATGAAAAATCGGTGATGCTTGTGGGCGCCGGAGAGATGGCGGAATTGGCCGCACGCCACTTTATCAGCAATGGGGTGAAGTCCATTTTTGTTGCCAACCGAAACTACGATCGGGCTTTAGAGTTGGCCGGGGAATATAACGGCATTCCCGTGAAATTTGAAGATTTCGTTGTGGAGATGGCCCAATCCGATATTGTGCTATTTTCCACGGGGGCGTCGCACTATCTGATTACTTCCGCAGAGGTCTCAAGGGTGATTACCGCACGGCAAAATCGGCCAATCTTTTTTATTGATATTTCTGTTCCCCGCAACATTGACCCTGCGATCAATCAACTCGACAATGTCTTTCTGTACGATATAGATGATCTAAAACTTTCTGTAGAGGCCAATCTGCGCGCACGCGAGGCAGAGGCATTAAAGGCAGAGAAGATTATCACGGAGGAGGTCGAACAAATAACCCGTTGGTTCAAATCACTCGACGCGATTCCAATGATCGTGGCCTTAAAAGAGATGGCCGAAGAAATCAGATTGCAAGAGATGAAACGAACCCTCGATAAGCTCGGAACCCTAACCCCCGAACAGCGTGATGCGGTTGAAGGACTGACCCTTTCTATTGTCAATAAGCTCCTGCATGGGCCACTGACAACGCTTAAAGAAGAGACGCACGGAAACAACGGCAACCTCCTTTTAGAAGCAACCCAAAAACTCTTTTTG
>CAYJXH010000223.1:0-1875 GCA_964373975.1 uncultured Nitrospirota bacterium
TTTCCCATTCATCGAGGAAGAAGGCTTCGCCAAAACGAATCAATTCGTAGCCTCGTCCGCGAGACATCCTTGCAACGATCCGACTTGATTCTTCCGCTATTTGTCATGCACGGCAAAGGCGGTAAAACTGAAATTGCCTCCATGCCGGGCCAATACCGGCACACGATTAAAACACTTTTGAAGGAGACAGCCGAAGCTACGCGGCTTGGCATTCCTGCCGTCATCCTTTTTGGTATTCCTAAAACAAAAGATGCGTTAGGCTCCGAGGCGTGTCATCCCAAGGGAATTATCCAAACCGCCATTGCCGCCATCAAAGATCAAAACCCCAATCTTTTGGTTATCACCGACGTTTGTATTGACGAATATACATTAGACGGTCATTGTGGTTTGGTTGAAGACGGAAAAATTCTAAACGATGAGACGCTGGCTGTTTTAGGAAAGATGGCGCTCTCTCATGTGGAGGCGGGTGCCGATATGGTTGCTCCATCGGATATGATGGATGGCCGCGTGGGGGCGATTCGAAAGGTGTTGGATGAAAACGGGAAATCCCAAACGCCGATCCTTTCCTATGCGGCCAAGTACGCCTCTTGCTTTTACGCCCCTTTTCGAGATGCCGCCGCCTCTGCCCCTTCCTTCGGAGATCGAAAAAGTTATCAGATGGATGCGGCGAACAGCCGTGAGGCGATACGAGAGGTCGCGCAGGACATAGAGGAAGGGGCTGATATCGTCATGGTGAAGCCCGCCCTGCCGTATCTTGATATTATCGCCGAGATCAAAACAAGGTTTTCTGTTCCAATAGCCGCCTATCAGGTTAGCGGCGAGTATTCTATGATTATGGCCGCGGCGCAAAAGGGTTGGCTGGATGAACGGAGTGCCATGTTAGAATCGCTGATGGCGATCAAGCGGGCCGGCGCGGACATGATTCTCACCTACTTTGCAAAACAAGCCGCTAGTCAATTGCCATGAAAATTTTAGTTGGAACAGAAGAGATAACGCCAATTACCCCGTATCCTGTGGTGGCGATTGGGAATTTTGATGGTCTGCATCTTGGGCATCAAGCCCTATTGAAAGAAACGGTACAACGCGCCAAAGAAAAAAACGGGACATCGGTTGTGCTGACCTTTCGGCCCCATCCCTCGGCTATTCTTTCTCCAAATCAGCCCACCCAATTATTGACCCCGTTTGAAGAAAAAAGAGACCTGATTGCGTCGTGCGGCATTGATGTAATTTTGTTCGTAGAATTTAGCAAGGAATTTGCGCATCAGACCCCCGCCCAGTTTGCCGAGAATCTTCTTGCTGAAAAGGTAGGATGCAAAGAGGTGTTTGTTGGAGAGCAGTTTGCGTTTGGAAAAAATCGTTCTGGAAAGGTTTCTGATCTGATTGCGCTGGGAAAGCAATTTGGGTTTGAGGTGTTTCCGCAAGAGACGGTTTTTCTGGATAAGATGTTGGTCAGCTCTTCGACCATCAGAGAACTGCTTAGGACAGGAAACGTCGGGATTGCGGCAAAGATGTTATCACGTCCTTACGCCCTAGAGGGAGAGGTTCTTCATGGGGACGGGGCCGGAAAAAGATTGGGGTTTGCCACGGCCAACATGAACCTTCCCGGCAGGATTGTTCCAAAAGAGGGAATCTATGCCGCGCGCACAACCCTCTTGGACAACCTCCATTCTTATGATAGCGTTGTCTATATCGGATCAAAACCGACCTTTCACGAAAAGGGAACCGTGCAGATTGAGGCGCATCTTTTTGACTACGACAAAGATTTATACGGGAAAAAGCTGAAAGTCGCTTTCTTGGAGTGGATCCGAGCGGACCAGAAATTTGAGAACAGTCTCGACCTAATAAAGCAAATGCAGAGGGACACCAAAAAGGCGC
>CAYJXH010000224.1:0-1874 GCA_964373975.1 uncultured Nitrospirota bacterium
GAGTTCAGAAGTGTGCTCTTCAGATCTGGTTTTATTCCTATCGGCGGATCCATTTTTATAGTTTATTTGTCTCCGTGTGAAATTTTTTTTCCTGCATCCTATTATTGTTTTTCTCTTTGTATTTTTCTTGTCTGTCGCAGAAGCGGCTGAGCAGAAAACGCCGTTGTCCATTTCAGAGGCCATACGCATTGGCCTTCAGAATAATTCGGATCTTCAGATTGAACAAGAAAATATTACGATACGGGACGCGGCTGTGCAGATTGAAGCCGCGCAACTCGATTCCTCGTTCCGCGCCAATACCAATTTAAAACAGGCTGTGCAGGGATCCACTTCATTTGCAGAAACAGGATTAACAGGCAAAAACCTCTTTGAGCAAAAGGATGTGCAAATAGGGTTGGGGTGGAAAAAGCCGCTCCGATGGGGAGGCACAACCGATCTGACCCTCACCCAACAGAAAACCAATGCCTCGTTTCAGACAACGAATCCCACCTATCAGGCAAATCTTGCCGTCAAGTGGACACAACCTCTTTTACAGGGATTTGGGGAAAAGATAAAACAGGCCCCCCTCGTGATCGCAAAAAGGCAGTTCGATATTTCCCTGCTTACTTTTCGCGCCCGCGTCATGGATATCGTTTTTAAAATTGTTTCTCTTTACTGGGAATTGATTTTTCAAACAGACAATCTTGTGGTTCAGCAAAATTCTTTAAACTTGGCTCGGCAACTTTTAGAATTAAATCAAACCAAAGTAAGATTGGGGCTTTTGGCTCCTATTGAGATTCTGGTGGCGGAAAGCACCATCGCGTCACGCGAAGAGGCCGTGATTATTGCGGAAAAAGGCGTGCGTGACGTGGAAGATCAATTGGAAAATGTGATGGGTACGCCGAGAACATTCGGCCATGTCTCGGGGGAAATTATTCCAACAGATCGTCCCGTATCAGACGAGATACAGCTTGATCCAAATGATTTATTGGCCTCCGCGTTAAAAAATCGGCCTGAAATTGCGGCGGCAGAAGATCATATTGGGAATGGAATGACATCGGTAGAAATTGCAGAAAACCAAGTGCGTCCCTCGTTGGACTTTGTGGGGATCATTGGCCCGGCAGGCATTGGAAGTCAGTTTGGACCTTCCTTCGATCAACTGGCTTCAGGCGATTTTTATCGCTGGGAGGCAGGATTTCTCTTTTCCGTTCCCATGGGCAACAAAGCGGCGACCGCGGCTTTGCGTAAAGAAAAGGCGGGGCAACAAAAGTTACGCATTGAAAAAGAGCGGCTTATTTCACAAATACAGGTAGAGGTTCGAGAAGGAGACCGAAGGGTCAGATCGGATTTTGCGCGGACGGCGGCAACACGCCGCGCATTAACGCTTTCTAAAAAACAGCTTTCTGCCGGAACAGAACGGTTTCATTTAGGACTGCTATCGAGCCATGACCTCATAGAATTTCAAAACAATGTCGCGATTGCAGAGGGGAATGCGCTTAGGGCTATTATTGATTATAATAAATCGCTGGCCAACCTCAATCGGGTTGACGGCACCCTACTTCAAAAATATCAGATTGATATGGTAAAATAAGGCCGTAAAATGTTATCCACACGGAGGAACGTCATGGGGCGGGTTATTGCACAAGTTGAAATTCGGAATGGGGAACGGGAAGCAACAGTTTCTGCCTTAGTAGATACCGGCGCTTCTATGCTGGTTCTTCCTATTGGGATGAAGACCGTGCTTGGAATCACCGCGACGGACCAGGTGGAGTGTGTCATGGCAGACGGAACAACCTCTATCGCGCAGGTTGCGGCGGTTAAAATCAGAATCAACGGGGCGGGACGGTGGATCAACACCGAGGCGGCCTTTCTCGCAGGAGAAGAAACAATTGAGC
>CAYJXH010000225.1:0-1852 GCA_964373975.1 uncultured Nitrospirota bacterium
CTACCGACCCCAATCTTCAGAATATTCCGGTTGTAGGAGAGTGGGGGCGAAGACTGCGTCAGGCCTTTATTGTTGAACAAGGATCACTGCTTGTTACGGCCGATTACAATCAGATTGAGTTGAGGATTCTGGCGCATCTGTCGCAAGACCCCGCATTGATACACGCCTTTAAAACGGGTGAAGATATTCATCTTAAAACGGCCTCCGAGATTTTTGCGCTTCCAAAAGAGGTGATCACAAAAGAAATGCGGCGCATCGGCAAGACGGTTAATTTTGGCATTGTTTATGGCATTAGCCCTTTTGGACTTGCGGCGAATTTGGGCATTTCCCAAAAGGAGGCAAAACGCTATATTGATCTTTATTTCGCGCATTATCATGGCGTGAAACAGTTTATTGAAAAGACCATGCAAGAGGCTACAAAAATGGGGTATGTAACCACCCTTTGCAATCGCAGACGCGATATTCCAGAGTTGTTAAGCGGCAATAAAAAAGTGCGCGAGATGGGAGAGCGGCTTGCGGTGAATACGCCCATTCAAGGTTCCGCCGCCGATATTATTAAGCTTGCCATGATTGCCATTTCCAAATGGATGAAAGAGCGGAACGTAAAAAGTCGCATGATCCTGCAGGTGCACGATGAACTCCTTTTTGAAGTGCCCGAAGGAGAGATTTTTTTCATGCAAGAAAAAGTAGCATCGCTAATGGAGGAAGCATTGCCGCTGTCTGTGCCGCTTAAAGTTGATTTAGGGGTGGGGCCAAATTGGTGGGCGGCAAAACAGCCGTCCCATTGAGAAAATAGGCCGCTTTCACAAGCATCGCAAGCTCATTGGGATGCGTTAGATGTTTCTCCGCTTCAGCAATGGAAAACCAGCGTACTTCATCTGCCTCATCGTCATGATCTTGTTCATTGCCGGAAAGATATTCCAGTAAATAGAAATGAACTGTTTTAAAAATTCTGCCTTTATCGTATTTTGAATAAAATTCGTATTGGATTTCACCCAGCTTTTCGAGTATTTTGCCTGAAATCCCTGTCTCTTCACGCACCTCCCGCAAAGCGGTTTCCGGAAGCGTCTCCCCTGGCTCCACGGTTCCTTTAGGCAGGCACCAGACACACGTTCCTTTTTGAGTAAGATGCGAAATGAGCACAACCTCAACCCCCCCATTGATTCTGTAAAGAACCCCTCCAGACGAGGTACGCTTGTTGGTCTTGGCCATTTCTTGTGTGTAATCTGTAGGCATTTCTTAACACTCCTTGCGTTGTATTCTACAAGACCGGATGATCGTACGGCAACAAGATATTTATTTACGCCCTGACCCACTTCTTGAATCGTACTCTTGCCCATGCTAAAGTGGCGCAATGCTGTATATTGATGTTCGGCGGTCAGAAATTCATGGCACAGGTGTCTTTGCAAAAGGGGATATTTCCAGTGGAACGCGGATTATTGAGTATCTAGGCGAGCGCGTTTCAACCAAAGAAGGTCAGCGCCGCCAACAAGCGCAAAGCGAGGCTGATTCGATATTCTTCTTCGAGCTTGATGATACAACATACATTGATGGGGATGTTCCAGAGAATGACGCGCGTTTTACGAATCACTCTTGCGATCCCAATTGTGAGTCAGAGGCAGAGGCTGGGCATATTTTCCTCATCTCCCTGCGGGATATCAGACACGGAGAGGAACTGACATTCGACTATGGTTTCGATGCAGAATTTTTCGGCGACTACCCATGTAAATGCGGTGCCAAAAATTGTATGGGTTATATCATTGGGAAAGAACATCGGGATAAAATTGCATACCTGCTATAAACGATGAACTTATTCGGAAAAACAACTGGGTTAAAATCAAGCGAGATGGCG
>CAYJXH010000226.1:0-1847 GCA_964373975.1 uncultured Nitrospirota bacterium
TTCTTGATATTCTTCAAAGCTCACTTGCCCATGAGAATTTTTTTGTACGATCTGCGGCGGCAAAGGCCATTGGCGAGATGGGCGATTCAAAATATATCCCTCTTCTTATTCCCATGCTGAAAGACCCGATGGCATTTGTACGTCTTTTTACAGCCGAATCCATTGCGCAATTGCATGGGACTGACACATTAAAACTTCTTCTGGCCGCAGGCGGCGATCCTGATCCGATGGTACGAATCGCTGTTGTGAAGGCATTAGACGAACTGGCAAAAGACACTGGCAAAGTAGATGCTCTGCCCATAGAAAAGATTCTTGCGCCTTTTACAAAAGATTCCGATGCTACCGTCCTTCTTTTTGCAAAGGCCGCTTTGGCCAAGCGCGGCAATGAGAAAATGTTTATGGAAATTCAAAACGCGCTAGAAACGGAAGAAACGCTTTCTCCTGCTGTGGTTGCACTAGGAAGAACAAAACTTGCCCGTGCTATCCCCATGCTTACAAAAACACTACAGAACCCGGACAGCACCGTTCGAATGTTTTCCGCAGAGGCATTAGGCGAGATCGCGTCCCCCGCAGGGCTCGTAGCCCCCGATGCATTCACGATACTTTCTGCATTAACAAAAGATACAGATGCCGGGGTTCGTGGGGCCGCCGCAACTTCGTTAGGAAAGATCGGTGACAAAAAAGCGATGCCGATATTGGAGGCACTTTTAGGCGACCCCGATATGCGTGTGCAGATTTCTGCCGCAGAGGGATTCGCGCGTTATGGGAAAGTGCATCTTGATATTTATGAAAAGGCATTTCAGCATGATGATTACGCGGTGCGCCATTTTGCAATAGGATCGTTACAAAAAATTGCCAAAAAAGAAGCAATGCCCCTATTCATAAAGGCTTTATCGGATCCGGCCCAGCGGGTTCGGATTGCCGCAGTGAGGGCCATTGGCGCAATCTCTGGCCCCGAAGCAATACCGATTTTAAAAGGTCAGCTTAATGACCCTGATCTATCGGTTCGCGCTTATGCCGCTGGAAATCTCGGCCGATGGGTTCGGTAAGACTTGTTGCTGTCGTGGGGCAATAGGCATTAAGAGTGGCAGTGCCGAAGGCATTATTTTTATTTCAAAAGGGGGCGGCCCAAAAGGCTCCCCATCAATTTGCACGGGAACCGATTCTTGCGACATAAGTTTTACCTCCGTTTCACGCGAACGGTGTACACCAGGACAAAAATCATAGCCATGAATACCCGTAAGGATGCCCGATAAACCCCACGAAAGCCTATTTCGAGGAGGGGTGGCAATGAGATTAAACTGCCCATCGTAAGGATTGGCGAAGCGCGTAATACTCCCAACGCCCAACAGACCGACATTCGCAATCATAACGCTCGCAAAATCGCCATTGATCTGTTTTGATTGAACATTGATTGCTGGAAACGGATAGGTCATGAGTGTTCGCGGCGCTTCCATAAAATAACGCGGCATCAACCATGATCCTCGATAACGGGAACGATACGCCGCCACTGCATGAATCAAAGCCGCATCCAAGCCTGCGCCAAGCCAGAGCAGAAAAACTGCAACCGCTACGCCATTTTGAAACACGATGCCAGCATCAATATATCGGGTTGTTCCAGCCGCCACAAGGTCGGCCACATCCGAGAGCCGTTGAGGAAGATGAAATGCCCTTGCGGCAACGTTGCCCGTTCCAAGGGCAACAAAGGCAACAGCAGGGAGCGGCTTGGCGCTAGAATGTGGAGAAAGAAGTATCGGCCGCGCAACGCGATTGAGGGTGCCATCGCCCCCCATTGCAATCACAACATCCGAATCAAGAATCGCCTCATCTATTGTAGGGGCACCCCC
>CAYJXH010000227.1:0-1832 GCA_964373975.1 uncultured Nitrospirota bacterium
GCTTGTTCTCTGATCTCATTTCGCGAACCATAAAACTTGTGGCGCGTGACGGTTGTTCCTTTATCGCTTGCCAATGCAATATAGACAAGCCCAACAGGCTTTTCACGACTGCCGCCTGTAGGGCCTGCAATGCCAGTCACGGCGAGTCCTAAATCGGATGACGCGTTTTTGCGAATCCCATTTGCCATCCTTGCGGCCACTTCGGAACTCACCGCCCCCTTTTCATGAATCAGGCGATGGGGCACGGACAACATCACCTCTTTTGAGGGGTTGCTATAGGGGACTGCGCCGTCTACAAAATAGCGGGATGCCCCCGGAACGCGGGTTATTTTAGCCGCGATTTCTCCTCCGGTGCAAGACTCCGCAATGGCAAGGGATTTGTTATGGGCAAGCAGTGCCGCTCCCACGGCCTCTTCAATCGCCTCCCCATCAAAAGAGGTGCAAAATTGACCAAACTTCTTTTGAATATTGGCAATGGCATCAGAGAGGAGATGCGGTTTTTCAGAGGCAATCAGCAAATCAAGGCTGGCAACTTTCGGAACAATTTTAAAGCGGATCAAGGGAGAACAAACCTCCTTTTTACTCCATTCGGCAACCTCCGCAGGAGAAACGCCGCTCATTTTTATCCATCGCCCGCAACAATTGAGGGAAATTGCCTCTTTAATCTTTGACAAAAAAGGATAGACGGTTGCGCCCGTTCCCGGCGTCATAACAAGCATTGTTGTAGAGAAGGGGAGAATAAAAAGCGGAATATCGTCGAGATCAGTAAAATGGGACGTTCCCGTAGGGAGGAGGCCGCCGCCCTTCTGAAGAATAAGTTGTTTTCTGCTGATTCTGTAGAGTAGTTTTCGGAGCAGATCCTCTCGTTCTTGCCATCCCGCAAGTCGTGTACTCATCACGCAAACAACAGAAGCGCGTGCGGTTGCCGCTGTGATTATTTCTTCGATCTCGCGTGCGCCTTCCGCTAAAGTCGCAGATTGCGGAATGGGGGTAAAGGAAACGGTCAGAATGCCCGCCGCGTAAAGTGCTTTTAAGTATGGGCCAGCCTCCCAATACATGTCAGAAGGAATCCCCAGGAAAATAATCTCGCCGCGCAATTCCATTATAATGCACCCCAAAGATAATAAATAGGCCAAATAATGAAGAGGGCGTAGACGGCGGCAACGATATCGTCTGTCATAATCCCCCATCCTCCGGGTAGATGCTCTGCTGACCGAACCCCAATCGGTTTTGTAATATCAAACAGGCGAAACAGTAGAAAACCCAACACCCACCATACAAAGGAAGAGGAAGGGAGCAGAAAGAGGACGAGAAGGATTGCCACAATCTCATCAATGACAATTTTGCCCGGGTCTTTTTGTCCAAAAAGATCAAAAGAAAAATAGGTTGTGTACACGCCCATTCCAAAGAGTATCGTCAGCACGGGAAGGGCATAAAGGAGTGGGGCTGTTTGAAACGGAAGAAAAAGAAGAAGCCCTAAAAAAGTACCTGCGGTTCCTGGTGCGATTTTACAATACCCCACCCCAAAGCCAGTCACAAAAAACCGAAAGAATTGATAATTATTCATCGTTAATTGTGCATTATCCATTATTCACTGTGAATTGTCCATCTATGACAAATAACGTCACTTCATGGCGTCACTGACATTCTACGGCATTGCGTATGGTGGTAATAATTTATATCCTATTGAAAAATAGTAATACTTTTTAAGACATTTATGGAATGAAAAGTGCAGTATAAAATGCCTAGATAGAATCGGTAGGCGATTTTATTTGTGAAACCATTTAAGCTTAAGGAGACAACATGTTTAGTAAGATAAAAAATTCAAAAGG
>CAYJXH010000228.1:0-1825 GCA_964373975.1 uncultured Nitrospirota bacterium
AAAAAATAGATCATCATGGTCTTCCCCATTTACCCTCGCAGAAAAGCTGTGACGAAATAGTTGGAGATGAGAATAAGCATTTCCGAGACAACAACGGCGCCGGTTGTGGCGCGGCCAACCCCTTCTGCCCCGCCCTCGGCTTTAAATCCTTTATAACAACTCACGCCAGCAATAATTCCTCCAAAGACGGCCGCTTTTAATAGGCCGCCCAAGATATCTTCCATTTCCAAATACTGTGTTGTGCGTCGAAGATAAACGCCTGCGTTTGCGCCAAGCATATTGACGGAAATAACATATCCGCCCGCAATGCCGATAAGGTCGGAAAAGACGGTGAGAATAGGAAGCATGACAATGCCAGCGATAAAACGGGGTGTGACCAGATATTGAATGGGATTGACTGCCAGCGTAGAAAGCGCGTCAATTTGTTCTGTCACTTTCATCGTTCCTAGTTCTGCCGCCATGGCGGCACCTGCGCGTCCCGCGACGATAAGTCCTGTGAGCACAGGGCCTAATTCCCGCGTCATAGACAGAGCAACAACCGTTCCAACGAGACCCTCTGCGTTAAACCGTTTGAACCCCGTATACCCTTGAAGGGCGAGAACCATACCGGTAAAGGTCGCCGTAATCAAGACCACGGGGATTGAGCCAACGCCCACCGATTCCATTTGTTTAAAAAGATTTCGAAGCCGATAGGGGGGTCGGAAGATATAAATAAAGGCTTGGTAGAAAAGGAGGCCCATCGCCCCCATTTCAGTCAGGCATTCTAGAACCCATTTGCCAAAGCGATCAAAAAATTTCACGCCCCATGATAGCAACGAAACACCAAAGTGTAAAGAGGGCGTATTTTTTCCTAGTCTGTTTCCATTATTAAACGGCTAGGCAATATTTTACCCATCACCTGCCCACTTATTCCTAAAAGCATTAAATAACCGTCCACATTATCCCGTTTCTCTTGGTACGCCTTTTGCTTTATTTATGGGCGATCACCAATTCTTTGGAGTATTGGGTATGTTTGCATCTAATAATATTTTGAGCGTTTTAATCCATTCAGACCCGATCTTATTTGGAGAGGTTGCCGTTAAAGATTTTACGGATATTGCCGATCAAGAAAGTGGGCTATTTCAACATGCCCTGCAAGGTGCCAGAAAGGAGGCAGAGATGGAAACACTATTAGAATTAGATCAAGATGAACAAGGTCAACAAGAGCGTGCCGTTTCTTCACAAGAAATTCTCTCTGCACTCTCATTTTTATCTATTGTAGGGGTGATGCCCCCGCAGGCGGTAGCACCACTGGCAGACACGTTGCCCTCGCAGGCGGTAGCACCACTGGCAGACACATTGCCTGAATGGAATACAGCCCTATTTGCCACGCCTGTTGTAACTCATTATGAGGGTCTCATTTGCGCGATACTAGAGAACGCCGCCCCTAGCTATGTGGCGCAGAAAACCGCATCTGACACCACCCTGATCCATTCTGATACCGCCCTTATTAGCAATAGTGCCACAGCATTGAATGATGCTGATTTAGACACCCTGATTTCATCTATTCTTTTGAGCAAAAACCAACCTAGCACACGCGAGGCCGTGCTTGCCGATTTAAGTTGGAACCATTTTAATGAAACGATTTTAACCAATGCCGATAAGGGCGATAACGACCTAAAAGGCTTTATTTTCGAGACAGAAGACGTGAAAGGGGAGTTGGTATTGTCAGCAGAACCAGCCAAACCCAAAGCAGAAGCCGAAGAATTGAAGGCATTATTAAAAGCATCAAACGGCATTCCAATGCAGGCAAAATTAGTGGAATCCATTGTTGCAAATGGGCAAA
>CAYJXH010000229.1:0-1812 GCA_964373975.1 uncultured Nitrospirota bacterium
CATTGGCGCTTTCTTTGGAAGAGATTGCAAGTTTTCCAGACGCCTCGGTCATGTTAGAAATGCGAGCGTTCATCTCCCCAATGTAGACCGACGTGGCCTCAATGGCATCGACCTGAACGGCCGCTCCATTCATAATCTCCCGACTCCCCATCATAAGACTGGAAGAAGTCGTAGAGACCTTTTGCGCTGCTGAAAATATCTGGGGAACAATTTCCGTAAGCCGTTCCGCAAAGCGATTGAAGCCAAACACAATCGCGCCGATTTCATCATTCCGAATGCGATCAAAGCGTCCAGAGAGATCCCCCTCGGCAATTTCCAAAATCCTTCTCGCAAGTTTTCGGAGGGGAAGCAGGACAATAAGATAGGCTGCAAAAGTAATAACGGCGGATAAAAAGACAACAACGCCCAACCCGACATAAATCCTGCTCGCCTCCGTTGGGCCAAAGAGCGCGTAAAACACGATAAATCCAAAAAGCAGAATAAAAAGGGTCGTTCCCATTATCGAAACAACTAGCCCTAGCCCCCCCCGACGCGGCGACCTGGCCGGAAAGGTTGTTCGCCCCGGCTTATTTCCAAAGTTTTGTTTTTCCACTGCCACGCACCCTCCTCCTTAAACCACTGGTTGTTGTGTTGCCTCTTCAATCAGATTCTGAACCGCTTCCGAAAAGAACCGTTCTAAATAAAGCAACAAAATAAGCCGATCCTTGTATCGGAACACCCCTTCGATTACAGGAAGCGGCGTCTCAATAAGATTTTGTGCCGATTGCACCGAATCTTTTTCAATGAGAACGACATCCTCGACGCGATCTACAATAAAACCAACCTTCTTGTTATCAATTTCTACAATGAGAATTTGCCCGGACAAAGTCGCCTCCGGGAGATCCGCCTCCCCTTTTTTTACTTGCAACCTTTTCCCCAGATGAATTACGGGGATAACGGTACCGCGAAGATCAATAAGACCTTCAAAATAATCGGGCGCGCCCGGCCAGGGACTGATCTTTTTCATATAGATCACCTCCCGAACCGACTTGATATCCACCGCGTATTCCTTCTCGCCAAGAAAGAAGCTCACCGCGCCCTGTTTTACCGAGGCCAACTGCACGGCCTCTTTTTTTTTATTAAACAGACTCATTATGTTTTAAAGCTTCCGGTCTCGGTCTTCAACCCCTGCGCCTTTTTTTGAAGGTCTGCCATCATTTGCTGGAGCCGTTCGTACTGTTGCTTATTTGATTCTACGGCCTCGTTGGCCTCCATAATCCATTGGGTGAGCACCTGTGCCTCCTGTTTCTGATTATTCATTCCTTGTCCAACATGGGCAATCCCCGATGTAATCTCTTCAATCGCGGAGGCCGTTTGTTTGCTACCCACCGCCTGCTCCTCGGTGGCAACCTTCACCTGTCGCGTAATCAGACGCACCTTTTCAGACCCCTCTGTAATATGTTCAATCACCTTCCCCTGCGTCTGCATCGCGCCATTGACCTGATGCACCATTGAATTCATTTTATCCATCGCCAAGGTGATGGCATGGATGGCCTGTACTTGCCCCAACGTGGCCTTCTCTATTTGCCGGGACATTGAGGAGGATCGATTGGCCCCCTCTAAAATGGTACTTAAAGACCCTCGGGCATCTAAAGAGAGGCGAACCCCTTCTTCGACACTCTTTCCGCCCTCCCGAATTGATTTCACCGCATCTTGTGCCTCCGACTGCAAATCCCGAATAAGCTGGGCGATCTCCTTCGTAGAAGACCCTGTTCGGTCGGCCAGGCTTTTAATCTCATCGGCCACCACGGCGAAGCCTCTTCCGTGTTCTCC
>CAYJXH010000230.1:0-1806 GCA_964373975.1 uncultured Nitrospirota bacterium
CTTTTCTGTTAGATGTTTTTCCGATACGGAAAAGCCCGACTGAAGGGCGACAATGTCCTTGGGCGGTTCCGCCAAGATTTTCATTTTGAATTTGTCGCGCGCCACGATGATCGTGGGAGGGGAAAGCGCCGTGACCTGGATGGAGCCGCTGTTCAGGGCCGAAAGAAGCGTGGGCGCGCCACCGATGACAATGGCGTTGATGTCTTTTGTGGGGTCCAGCCCGCCGCGTCTCAGAAGATGGGACGCGGTGCGGTGTTGGATGCCATTCAGGCTGGTGATCCCTAAGGTTAGACCTTTAAGCTCCGCGATCGCTTTGTATTCAGGTTTCGTGACCAACCAGAACAGAGGGCGATAAAGCGTTACGGCCACGATCTTGATAGGCATGCCGCGCTGGCTGGCGCTAGCTGCTCCTCCGGCAGCCGTATCGGCATCTACCTCGCCGACGACCATGCCGGCAATGGCCAGGTCGGGCCTCGCCTGCACCAGTTCGGCTTCGAGTCCCTCCTCACGGAAAAATCCCCTGTCCACGGCTACGTAGAGGTCCGAAAAGGCGATGCTTCTGCTCGGCGCCGTGATCTTCACTTTCCTCAATCCAGCTTGCGACCACGCCTTTTCGGCACCGAAGAGCAAGAAAAAACTCAAAAAACCCAACAGCAGTGCCCTTTGTCTCATGCCAATCTCCTTTCTGCATCCGAATGAACGGCATAAGCAAAAAAAACAGACATGAAGGTGCTATTTGTTCTATACCCACGCATCAAAGAGTTATTTATAGAGGTTGTCAATGAAGCCGCTCTCGTCGAGCTTTTTCATGACACTGTCATCGATGAGATCCTCAGGCTTGGCGCTTTTGGCCTTCGGCACGGTCTTTTCCACGATTCGGAGAACCGTTTCGATGCCTTCCTTCCGAGGATAGGGTTACTGAGGTTGGATCTCCTGGATGATGACCCTGTAGGTTTCTTCGGCCTCATCCTGCTCTTTCAACTTCAAAAACTCCCTGATCAGTAAATGGGTTGGCTGCTATATTTACATATTTTTTAAACTTCCATGCTAATTTCTTTAGTGTTTCCAAATGCTCTGGACATAAATCTGCCTGAAATAAAGGAAACATTTTGGGCATCTGTCCTGCACGAGTTGCTTCAATAACCAACCCATTTAAAAGCTTGGCACACTCAAAAGCAGATTCTTCCGAAGAGAGTGTCAATCTAACAAGCATTGTTTCTCCACTATAAACAGGAACATCCGATTCAAACATATCAGCAATTTCTTTGATTTCAGTTGCTGGATCAAAATTGGTAATAATAATTGGAACTCTGCCAGTTCCCAATAGAGGTTCGCATGCCTTTCGTCTATACTCCGATGGCAATTCACATCCCTTATATGCCCATAAAAGTTCATGGCTAAATGGCAAAGGCGCGCCTATTTGTTGTAATTTATCAGCCAGATATTTTGTATGTTCTGATGGATCGCCATGCCTATTAAATAATCCTTGGCAATATCCTATTGCACTGCCAATTGCGCCCAAAGTATATTGGCCGTTACTTCTTTCCAAACCTCTGTGGCAATCTGCCCTTGAACTATGGCAAATTGGAGCTAAGCCTATATCATTGCTCAATTCCTGCAATTTTTTATTGTCAGCGATTCTACATGTCATATATGCTCCTTTTACTTTAATAAATAATGATGGGATATTTAAACGTTTGTTATCAAATATTGATAACAATATGGAAGCATACGCCAGCCTTGAAGACCTAGGGTTAACTCACAACGAAGCGCTAACCTACATAGCATTGTTAGAGATAGGTGAAA
>CAYJXH010000231.1:0-1789 GCA_964373975.1 uncultured Nitrospirota bacterium
CCAGCCTGTTTGGGTTTTCGCCATAACGCCCGTCGGTTGGACGGCGGCAAGCCTGCACAAAAGCAGATGACCAAGGTTTAGGGCCAAGGGCTGATAAAAATGTTGCGGGATGAAAGGTGCCTGCCCCCATTTCGTTATCGTAGGATTGGAGTATCAGACAGCCGTGATCGGCCCAAAACTGATGCAGTTTTAAAATGAGCTGTTGAAAAGTAAGCGGGATTGCAGAAGATTTTTTAGAAGTTGTTTTCATAGTGGCCATTATCAAGACGCCCCAATATGCCAGAGTGTACGGGGCGAAATCAAGTTTTGATTTTCCCTAGTCATCAGGGATAAAATCACGCCATGTTTTCAAATAGAACCTCCCATTTTGAGGGAATCCCAAATCGGCTTTATCGGCAAAAAGAAGCAATTATTAAAGAGGGAAAGCCTTTTTATGATCTTATTTCTGCCAATGTGCATCATCACGGAATACAATACCCGCAGGCCATTTTAAAGAAGGCATTCAGAAATGCCGCAGATGCGGCAAAAACATATCGGCCTGATTCCGCAGGACAACTCATCGCACGGATGGCGATACAAAAATATTATATGGAGGAAGGCATTGATCTCCCCTCCAATCAAATCGTTCTAACCCCCGGCACCAGCGTCTCGTACCAATATCTCTTTCAGCTTTTTGCGAATCCTTCCGACGAGATTCTTTGTCCGATTCCGTCCTATCCGCTTTTTGATGCCATCGCCGCCCTTGCGGATGTGAAGATTACTTCGTATCATCTCGTGCCATTCAACAAACGGTGGGCTATTGATTTTAATGACATAGAAAAAAAGATTACACAGAAGACGCGCGCTATTGTGCTTATCTCGCCTCACAACCCCACTGGCGCTGTTGCGACGCCAATGGAAATGGAACGACTTTGCGACATTGCATTACGTTTTAATCTGCCGATTATTTCCGATGAGGTCTTTAGCCCGTTTCTGATAAACGCAAATAAACTGCCTCGTCCCCCGCAGGGCACGTTGCCCTTGCGGAGCACCTCGCCTTCGGCGAGCACGTTGCCTGTTGGCGCAATGGCCCCGCTGGTTTTGATCCTCAACGGCATCTCAAAAATGTTAGCCCTCCCCGGGATTAAGGTCAGTTGGATAGGTATTTTAGGGGAGTCCGCTTTGGTCAAAAAGACCATTCGGATATTACAGGGAATTTCAGATACATTTCTGCCCGTGAATGAATTAGCCCAGCTTGCCCTGCCAACCCTTGTTGAAGAGGGAAAATATTTTCAGAGATATTATCAAGAAGAAATAAAACGCCGATACGATATTGCCCGTTCTATTTTATCTTCCGCGCCGGATATATCGTTCTGTCCGCCAGAAGGGGGTTTTTATATCACGGTGCAGATGAAAAACCCAAAAAGAAACGAAGAGCAAATAGCCTTAAATCTGTTGGAGAAAGAGGGTATTCTGGTTCATCCGGGCTATTTTTATGGCCTTTCCCCTGGGCATATTGTGGTGAGCTTTATTGCAAAACCAGCACGACTTAAAAAACATCTTGAAAAAATTATACGATATTGCCAATAAGCGGGACTTATGTAGAGAAAAATGTTAAAAAAACCCCTCTGCTCAAACTTTCGCAAAAACTTTCGTATGAGCAAAGGGGGGTTAAAATGAATCCCGGCGGCGACCTACTTTCCCACACCCCTGCGAGTGCAGTATCATCGGCCCTGGAGGACTTAACTTCCGTGTTCGGGATGGGAACGGGTGTAGCCCCTCCGGTAACGCCACCGGAAATTGTTACAAA
>CAYJXH010000232.1:0-1789 GCA_964373975.1 uncultured Nitrospirota bacterium
AAGCCCATCCCCACCTAGCCTCCCCTTGAAGGGCAACGTGCCCTGCGAGGGGAGGAAGAATAATGTATAGCCTCCTTGTTGAGGGGAGGAAGAAAATGTATAACCTCCTTATTGAAGGGAGGGGAACCTTATTTAAAGTACTGATGAATAAAAATAATGTTGACAAAAATCAATGCCGAAAAAAGAAGCAATGATAGGATAAAGTAATATTTCATTCGATAACGACGCCATTTTTTCATGAAATTAAACGGGTTCATACTCGCTTCTTGGCTAGCCTCGCCAATTCTAAATAATGCTGTCGTTCTTCCTGCGTGATTGCGGATGGAAGGTTGACCGCGATTTGCACATAGAGGTCTTGTTTCTCTCCTTTATGAAGCGGCAGTCCCTTGCCGCGCAGGCGAAACTTCTGGCCATTTTGACTGCCGGAAGGAACCTTTAGAATGACATCTCCATAAAGCGTGGTAATTTTTAACTCTGCCCCTAAGACAGCCTCCCAGGGCGTAACATCAAGTTCCATTTGCAGATGGTCATCTTCTACCGTGAATAGAGCATGAGGCCGAAATTTTACCTCTATAAACCGATCTCCCGCATCTCCTCCCCTTTTCCCGCTATCCCCTTGCCCGGAAAGTCGAACTTTATCCCCCTCTTTAACCCCTGCCGGAATGGTTACCGTCAGCTCTTTTGTCTTTGGAAGATAGCCTGTAGATTTACATCGTGCGCACGCCTGCCGACCTACAAAACCGTTTCCCGAGCAGAGGGAACAAGGAACAGGCCGTTCCACGAAGATGGAACGCTTTGTCCCCTGCGCGACTTCTTCTAATGTCAGCTCCATCTGGGATTCAATATCTTGTCCCCGTTCCGGCTGTGTGTATGCTCGTGAAGATTCTCTGCCGCGCCCGAATGTCCCAGGCCCTCCCCTCGCAGAGGTCGCTCCACGCGGCTTCTCTGCTCCAAAAATAGATTCAAAAAAATCAGAAAAAACGTCCCGCCCGTGAGACGGAAAATCCTCTTCGTCCTCCCATGCTGTTTCCTTTTGGCGTTCTCTTTCAGACGTATTTTTTTTATCCTTTTTCGCGCCGCGCATCTCTCCTTTCGATGCGGCAGAACGATAAGACATCCCTCCTTTCCAATCGGGGCCTAGCTGATCATATTGCGCCCTCTTCTCCTTGTCACGGAGCACCTCGTAGGCCTCATTGATCTCTTTAAAACGTTCTTCTGCGGCCTTTTTCCCGACAGAAAAAAGGTCGGGGTGATGCTTGCGGGCCAGCTTTCGATAGGCGATTTTAATATCGCCTTCGGAAGCTGTGCGAGGAATTTTTAACACCTCGTAATAGTCTTTAAATTTAATTGCCATTCTGAATGATTTGCAAAGATCGGCTGATGCTAAGCCCTATACACATGATTGCGGTTCCCATAACCACATATAAAATTGTCAAAGTGATTAAACCTGTTTCGGGGGATGTTTTTGAAAGAAGAAAGAGGCGATAACCCCATATCATGGCCAACACAGACCCGGATCGGATAAGAGAAATAGCTGTTTTTCGCGTCCTCTCTTCATTTTGCAGACCCATTTTAAGAACCTTCCCTGCGATATAAAGCGATAAAGAAGCGAAAAGGAGATGCGGGGCGAAAAAGTGATCTTGGGTATGGGCGCGAATCACGCGGTAGAGGCGAACCCCTCCGCCGAGAGATAAGAAGAGGGATGCCCCAATGAGACAATATCGTATTCGTTGAGTATTCACATGCCTGCCAATAGCGTAAGGTGTTTTCCAACCGATCTTGCGAGGGC
>CAYJXH010000233.1:0-1767 GCA_964373975.1 uncultured Nitrospirota bacterium
CGCATCGGCTTGCCCTCCTCATTCTTTTTTCCACAAGAAAAAAATAATGCAATGGAAACAATGCCAAGAAAATAATTGTGTGTTTTCATAAGAATTATTTTTCAAAATTAAGCAAATCAAGAGAAAGGATTATAAATTTTTAAATGAGCGATTTTATCAAAATCCTTTTCGTTTCGTGTTACTAATATCATTTTATGAATGATAGCAGTAGCAGCAATAATGGTATCCGCCAATTTCATCTTGTTTGATTTTTTGAACGGGAAAACCAATCTTGGCGAGCTTGTCTTGAGACATCCAAAAGATTTGTTTTTCAACACCATTTGTGTGATCCCTGCGCTTGTTATCGGGGGAGCGCTACTCATTGGGGAAATTGCAGCAGGCAGAAGCGGCATCATGTTCGTTGTCGCGAAAAAGGAAAGAGTTTAAAAAAATCAGCCGCCGCTCTTTCGAGGGTGGCTTTGCTTGTGAGTGGCGATCGAATAGGGGAGGCTCATTTGTAGCCGTCCCGCCATTCAAGGTACGCGAGCGCTTCATCCGTGGAGACGAGCGGAATCGGCGAACCTTGTTTGGCGTACTGGCCGATCTTCCGCAGTTTCCCAAAAAGCGTCCCGTCTTTGAGAGAAGCCAGAAGAAACATGAGTCCGTCCGTTATTAGTCGCAAGAGCTTGCTCCGTCGCTGATAGCGTAGAATACGCCGAAGCTCTCCAACGATAAGGTCTTTGCGAAGACCCTCTACCGCTTTTTGCGAGTGGACCGCATGTTCGTTCCATGGCTCCGTAATTCCAACCTGGGCGTAGACCCGCAGTCTTGAGTTGAGATGGCGTACCGCCGTTATCGCCGAAAGAAAACAGCGAGGCAGGTGGAACGGTGGGGCAACGATGGTGACTGTGTTCCAGTTTCGTTCCGTCGCAAACCGCACCATCGCGCACGCCTCGGAGAGGGTATGCAAAACCGGTTCGGTGAAAGTAATCAGGGTTACATTCTTCTCTGGAATCCCGAACTCTTTCAGTCTCCTCTGCCACGGAGGAGCGCCTGGATAGCCGGGTTCGCTTCCGCCCAGATTATCAATAAGGAGCAGGTGCGACGCTTTCCCCGCGTGGAAAAGTTCCGCGCCCCTTTGAAGTACCGACTCCGCATTATCCGGCGTCTCGGTAAAGAGATAGACTGGAAGTGGGGTACCGGAGGGCGGTCGGTCGTCGGTCAGGGACATGATAGTAAACTGATGCAACCTTTCAGCTTTGGTCGTAGTCACAAAAAAACTGCCTTTCTGTATATGGTTCTATTGTACAACAAGGAACATTCCGCCTTCTGGCGGGCCTTATTCGGCTGTTTTTTGGAAAGAACAGCTCATACTCTTATAGCATCTTTGAGGATATATGTCAATCATTACTACCTCATACCCAACATGAGAGAATCTACTGGGGTTGGGGAGGAATGCGGACGAGTTTCGGGCTGGGGGTTTTCGGAAAGGCGGTAGCTAGATTTCGTAACTGTAGCTCTCTTCTGTCAAGCGAACTCCATCAACTTTTTCATTCGTCCTGGTTGTGCCCAGTTACAAGTCCCCTGCATACGTAATGAACTTAGATATTCTTGAATAAGTGGGTTGGTCAGTTTACCAAGAATTTGTTTTGCTTCTTGCAAAGTAGAGACACCAATGTATGCATTCAAAGATTGATTGCCTTGCCATGAACCTAAATAACTATCAGGTGTCAAAACTTTAGGAGAAAAAACGCTATCGCCAAATGCTTTCCACATTATCTTGTAAGA
>CAYJXH010000234.1:0-1763 GCA_964373975.1 uncultured Nitrospirota bacterium
GGAAAGATTAGTAAGAGTCAACTCGCATCGCAACCGGAAGAAGTGGGTGGAGAAGTCGCAGGGCCAAGTGGCATGCCCGATCCTGTAAAAATGGTTGCTCGATTAGAAGAGAGGCTAAAGGGCAATCCAAATGATCTCGATGGACAAATGATGTTGGGACGCTCTTATATGGTTTTGGATCGCTGGGAAGATGCAGAAAAAACATGGAAAAAAGTATTGGAAATAGATGAACGCAATCCCACTGCGCATGCCTCTCTGGGGGAGATTTTGTTGCGAACCCATACACCGGGGGATCAGGAGATTGCAAAACAGGCGCTCGCGCATTTTGATAAAGCAATGATTAGCTCGCCGCAAGACCCTTCTATTAACTGGGGGCGTGGTGTGGCCTTAGTCCAGTTGGGGCGGGTTGCGGAAGCAGATACCTCATGGACAGAGGCTTTTCGCGCGCTTACACCCGGATCGCAAGAGGCCGAGATGGTAAAAAAGGCGTTGGAAGCACTGCGATCTGGAAAGATCAAATCGTCGTAATGAAATATCACTTCTTTCGGACGATTTCCCTTGTCTGTTTTTTATGGATAACAGGCTGTTCCAATCAGAGCGGGATTGATGTTGGACAACTTGCCCCGGCGTTTAAGCTTAAAAATCTAAAAGGCGGGGAGTTGGCCCTTTCAGCGTTTCGCGGCAAGGTTGTTCTTATCAATTTCTGGGCAACTTGGTGTGGCCCGTGTAAAGCGGAGATGCCTTCTATGGAAGACCTTTATAGAAATTATAAACGGGAGGATTTTGAAATTCTCGCCGTCTCCGTTGATACGGTTTCAGACAATAGGGTGCGTGACTTTGTGCAACGATACGGCTTTACGTTTCCGGTGCTATTAGATAACCAATTCATTGTGAATCAAACTTATGAGGCGCGTGTTTTGCCGACCTCTATTCTCATTGATCGTACGGGTATTATCAGAGAGCGCATATTGGGCGCCACAGACTGGAGCGATCCTGACACACGCCTTTTAATCAATAAACTAATACAGGCAAAATAATGGAAACCATTTCATACACACTGGCTTTTTCTGCGGGGCTTTTATCCTTTGTCTCCCCCTGTATTTTACCGCTGATTCCATCGTATCTTTCCTACCTAACAGGACTTTCTGGCCCAGAACTTCGGGCAGACAGGGATAAGTCGAGAAATCTTGTGATGAAACATGCCCTGCTTTTCATCCTTGGTTTTTCAACGATTTTCATTCTGCTAGGCGCGTCCGCGACCTTTCTCGGCAAGCTTTTCTTGACGAACATGGCAATCACTCGAAAGATTGGCGGCGGACTGATTGTCTTTTTTGGCCTTTATATGACAGGCATTATCAAGCTCAACTTTTTAATGAAAGAAGCCCGATTTCATTTTGCAGAAAGACCGGCAGGAGCTTTCGGATCGTTTCTAATTGGCATGGCGTTTGGCGCGGGATGGACACCTTGTGTCGGGCCTATATTAGGAACAATCCTGCTGTATGCCAGCCTGTCGGGATCAGTATTCACTGGTGTCTCTCTTTTATCGGTCTATTCACTAGGGTTGGCTGTCCCGTTTTTTTTGACAGCACTGGGAACTGGCTTTTTTCTCAATTATTTTAAGGGTCGGTCATTGCGATTTATTAACATAGGGGGGGGAATTTTCCTTGTCGTTGTAGGCGCACTTATCTTTACGAATTCACTGGCGTATCTTACAGGCTACTTGGCAGAGATAGGCTTTGGATGGCTGGTGGGGCAATAAGGAG
>CAYJXH010000235.1:0-1747 GCA_964373975.1 uncultured Nitrospirota bacterium
GCACCGTGCCCTGCGGGGGCAACACTCGCTTCTTTTTTCTCTCCTGTTGCGGCGGGTGTTGGTGCGTCACTTTTTACATCCGTCTTGACATCCTTATCAACAGTCTTTTTACCGTCCTTATCCTGTCCTTTTCGGGCATAGTCGGTAATATACCAGCCCTCGCCTTTAAAAGAAATTCCAGACGGAGAGATCACACGATAGACCTCGCCTTTACAATCTGCACAAACGGTTAAGGGCGTGTCAGCAAGCCTCTGCATGATTTCATGGCGATGGCCGCATTGTTTGCATTCATACTCGTAAACAGGCATAACATTTCCTCACTCCATTAACTTATAAATTTAAAACCGCCTTTTTAATCCTATCTAGTCCTTCTATCAACGCCGCTTGCGGAGCCGCATACGAGAGTCTCAAATAACCTCCCATTCCAAAAGGCTCTCCCGGCACGGTTGAAACCTTATAGTCCTCTAATAAATACTCTGCGAACGCCACCGAAGAATTGATCGTTGGACGTTTTCCCAACAGACCCGCAACATTGGGAAAAACGTAAAAAGCCCCCGCAGGATGGGGGCAAACGATCCCCGGAATTTCATTGAGCTGTTTAACCATCAACTCGCGTCGCGTGCTATATTCCGAAACCATGTTTAAAATAAAAGGCCCGGCTTCTTTTAGCGCGGCCACTGCGGCTTTCTGTGAAATGGAAGTTGGATTCGATGTGGTCTGGCTTTGCAGGGTTGACATCGCTTCGATCACCTCTTGTGGCCCAGCAGAGTATCCAATTCGCCAGCCCGTCATAGAATAACTTTTCGAAACACCATTCACCACAATCGTCTTCTTTTTCAAATCGGGAGAAAGGGACGCGATGCTGGTGTATTTCTTTCCATCGTAAATAAACTTTTCATAAATCTCATCGGAGATAATCCATAGCCCTGCTGAAACCAGAAGGTCTGCTATCTCGCTGAAATCTTTTTCCGTATAAACCGATCCCGTTGGATTACTCGGAGAGTTTAAGATAATCGCCTTGGTGTGCGGAGTTATTGCGTCTTTTAATTGGTCTTTCGTCATTAAAAAACGATCTTCTTCGCGCGTTTTTACGATAACTGGCGTTGCGCCATTGAGCCGCACCTGATCGGGATAAGTGACCCAATAGGGGGCCGGAATAATGACCTCATCGCCTTCTTCAAATAAAACCTGCGCGATATTATAAAGGGAATGTTTTGCGCCGCAAGAGACAATCACCTCTTTTTTGCTATAAGTAAGCTGATGATCGTTTTGTAATTTTTCAATAATGGCCTCTTTTAAATCGTCCGCGCCAGCGGTTGCGGTGTATTTCGTATAGCCGTCGCGAATGGCCCGAATTCCCGCTTCGGATGCGGCATCTGGCGTTTTAAATTCCGGCTGTCCTAATCCAAAATCAATCACCGAAATCCCCTTTGCGATCATTTCGTTTGTCTTGGCCGAAATGGCCATCGTGGAGGAAGGTTTAATCAGACCCATTCTTTTGGCTAGCATGACTGTTTCCTCTCGGCAAATTTTCTTTTCAGATTCTCTAAAACCTCTTTTGACACTAAGCTTTTAATATCGCCTCCATACCCCGCGACTTCTTTAACCAATGTGGATGTTAGAAAAAAGTATTCCTCGCTGGGCATTAAAAAAACGGTGTCCACTTGATCATTTAATTTTCGATTCATCATGGCCATTTGAAACTCATATTCAAAATCGGAGATGGCGCGCAAACCACGGATAATCG
>CAYJXH010000236.1:0-1715 GCA_964373975.1 uncultured Nitrospirota bacterium
GGCCAGTGGACAAGACCTATTGCCCCTAACATAATGATTGCCAGCGACGCTGAACAAAACCGGGTCATGAATCCAGCAATGAGGGACAGCATTCCTACCGACTCACCCACAATCACCAGAAACGCAATGATCCATGGCATTCCCCCGCCAGTGAACATCTCCACTGTTTTTGAGAATCCCATGCCACCAAACCAGCCCAACAGTTTCTGTGCACCATGTGGGAACATCACTCCCCCCAACGTGACCCTAAGAATCAAGCTCCCCCACGCCTCATTCGTTTGAAATAATTTTTGACTATTCATTTTTAGACTCCTTTCTATTTTTTATAATCTTGCCCAGAATTTTTATTATTATAGTCCTAGTTGGTATTATTTTTAAGTCAAAAATACGATTATCACAATAAATATTAATGTCATTCCCGACGAAAAATTTCGGGAATGACAAGGGGCGGGATATCTAACCTAAAACCCATGGCTTGCCCTCGCCCATGCGACGTAGTAAAATAGCCTCATGCTGGAAAATCATAACGAGTCAAGCCAGAAAAAAAACGTTGTTGTCATTGGCAACGGGATGGTGGGTCAGAGATTCTGCGAGAAACTAACCAAACTGGATATCCAGAAGTGCTACCGGATTATTTCGTTTTGCGAGGAACCGCGTGCCGCCTACGACCGTGTTGGGCTGACATCGTTTTTCGCGCACCGTGACGCAGAAAAACTGCTCCTGACCAAAATGGAATGGTATCAAGAGCAGGGCGTAGAATTACATATCGGAGACCGCGCCAACCACATTGATCGGAATGCGCGTGTCGTGCGATCTGACAAAGGCGTGGAAATTACCTACGATGTTTTGGTGCTGGCCACAGGCTCCTATCCCTTTGTACCCAAAATAACAGGGGTCAACAAACAGGGCGTTTTTGTCTATCGCACCATCGAAGACTTGGAGCGGATTATCGCTTATGGCGCAAAGGTAAAACGGGCCGCGGTTATTGGGGGCGGCTTGCTCGGTCTGGAAGCGGCAAAAGCGGCTTTCGACATTGGGCTTTCAACCGATATCGTGGAGTGTGCGTCCCGCTTGATGCCCCGGCAGATTGATGACCCCGGGTCTCGTATCTTGGTGCGTAAGATCGAAGCATTGGGCGTCTCCGTTCACCTCAACAAAATTACAGAAGAATTTCTGGGCAATGGAAAAGTCGAGGGGATACGCTTTCAAGACGGCAGTACGCTTGATGTGGGCATGATTATTATCTCTGCGGGTATCTGTCCGCGCGATGACCTTGCGCGTTCTTGCGGGCTTGATGTTGGCGCACGAGGGGGTATTTCCGTGAACGACCAGTTGGAAACATCCGACCCATCTATCTATGCCATTGGGGAAGCGGTTTTGCATCGGGGTGTAACGTATGGCCTTGTCGCGCCCGGATATATGATGGCCGAGACCCTCGCAACCAATCTCACCGGAGGGGCTGTGTCGTTTGCCGGAACCGATCTTTCCGCCAAGCTAAAACTTTTAGGTGTGGATGTCGCAAGCTTCGGCCAGTATGCCCTGCCATCCGATCAAGTGAAGCCGCTCGAAGAGGTCGTACCGCTTGTATGGGAAGATCCATTTAACGCGACATACAAAAAACTTTTATTTAATATAGAGGGCACGCGCCTTGTTGGGGGAATTCTCGTTGGGGATGCCAGCGATTACGGCGCACTCTCAATCATGGCAAAAAGTGC
>CAYJXH010000237.1:0-1709 GCA_964373975.1 uncultured Nitrospirota bacterium
GAGCAATTAAAACATTTCTACCTTTCTCTTCTGGAACAGCCGGGCCGTGAAGTCAACTTTCGGAAACTGGCTCAAGAAACAGGTATCTCGACCGTTCAAATTGACAAGTATCTTCCCTTATTGGAAATGACCGATATGGTTGCGCGTGTTCCAAAATTTCGTCCGAGCGCACTCCGTGTTCGCCGGGGGAATGTGAAGTTCTATTTGATTGACCTTGCACTTCGAAATGCAGTGCTTCGTTTAGAGTATCCTCTTGATTCTGCTACGAGAGGGCTGTATGCGGAGAACCTCGTATACAACGCACTCCGAAAATGGAAGGGGATTGTGCAGATTGATTATTTTCGTGAGCAAAATGAAGAGGTTGATTTCATCGTTCACTTACGGCCAGGCGATTATCTTCCAATAGAAGTAAAGTTTCGGGATTCGATTTCGGAAAAAGATACAAGGCCTATCCGAAACTTTATGAAGCGGTTCAATTGCGGGAAGGGAATCATGGTGACCAAACGCCCCGATGATTTTGGTAGTCAGGATGATAATATCTTCAAACTTCCATTGATTAATTTTCTACTCATGTTCGACTGATAGAGGCCGTTTTGAAGAACCGCGCCCCCTTTCTTTACTCATTCCGTATCTTGTGATATATTTGCTTTCAGGAAGAGAACCCTGATTGATCCAAAAAGGAGGCGGATGAAAAGACTTCTACCCGCAGGGGGTGTTTTAATTTTTCTTGCGTTGCTACTCTTCTTTTTTGGCTTGAAGAAAACACCGCAGGCGCCTTTGCCTAGCATGGAAGACTGGGCAGATATCTCGCTTTCGCGCGTCTCATTTGTCCAATCTAAAAACGGCGTGAAAGCGTGGGAACTTACCGCCGAACAGGTGCGACTTTTTGAAAAAAATAACATGGCAGTTTTAAAAAAAATTTCTGTCGTTATGAAAAATCAAAAAGGGGAGGCGGTGACCCTTTCTGGTGAGAAGGGCACAATGGATATGGAAGGGAAAATGTTTTTAATTCAGCAAGAAAAACAACCCGTGTCAATCGCGCTGGGGGGATACACGGTTAAAACCTCGGAGCTTCGCTTTTCTTCCGAAGACAAGACTATCGTATCGGACAAAGAGATAAAAATCGCAGGCGCAGGCATTTCTATGTGGGGAAATGGATTAAAGATGTTTTTAGACCGTTCGGAATTAACAATTTTAGGGGATGTCCATGCAGAAATTTATTAGCGTTTTATTTTTTGTCCTGTTCCTCTCTTGTAATCTTTGGGCGGAGGCACCGAAAGAATCGCTCCGCGTGCTCTCTCAAGGGGAGCCGATTGCAATCTCTTCAGAAAAAATGACGCTAAAAGGACAGGAAGATAAAGTGTTTTTCGAGGGAGAGGTGTTGATTCAAAAGGGAGACGTTAAAATCACAGCAGGGCGCGTGGAGGTGCTTCTCGCCGATAAGGATAACGTCAAAGAGATTGTAGAGATCAAAATGACAGAGAAGGTAGATGTAAGGCAGGGCGACAGGCGCGTTTTGGCACAGAAAGGCGTTTATAATACAAAGGGCGGCGAAATTGTTTTAACCGGAGACGCAGAAATGTGGGAAAAGGGGTATCATGTTAAAGGGCGGCTGATTAGGCTTTCTTTAAACCAAAAAAAGAGTTTTGTCGAGGGAAGCATTCTGACAATCTATTAGGGGGTGACGACCCCCGGCGATAATACAGCCC
>CAYJXH010000238.1:0-1692 GCA_964373975.1 uncultured Nitrospirota bacterium
ACAGACGGGGCGCAGAAACCGTTGACAAAATCAGCCACAACTACCCCCATTGCAACATCCGTGGTGACGGTCGCCTTTAATCGAAATCGAAGATCGCCAAACGCCTCGGTGTCTTTCCCATCTGCACCCGGTGTCAGCAGATCACTTGTGTAGAATCCGCGTGTGCGAAACTCTCCGGAAAATTTTACCAAAGGGGCATCGGACTTGGCCTCTTCCGCGAATAAAGGAGAAGGGAAGCCTACGAAAAGAAGTCCTGCCAAAAACACTGCCGCAAAAACGCTTGAGAATATCTTATCTTTCATCATATCGGGCCTCCTTATTGTTAGTCTTAAAAGTGTTTATTTTTCTACAACCACTGGCGATGCTATCAGACATAGTTAAAGTTGTCAAACAGAGTATCTTTTGCTAGAATGCCACGAAACTATTGGAAAGGAACAGCTTATGTCTGGACATTCAAAATGGGCTACGACAAAACATAAAAAGGCCGCAATTGACTCCAAGCGAAGTGGTGTTTTTACTAAAATTATTCGGGAAATGACCACGGCGGCCAGACTCGGCGGCGGCGATCCTGAAGGCAATGCCCGTCTTCGCACGGCAATCCTAAAGGCCAAAGAGGCCAATATGCCCGCGGACAATATCAAACGGGCGATTCAAAAAGGGAGTGGCGAGCTTGGGGGTGTTATTTATGACGAAATGACCTACGAAGGATACGGGCCGGGCGGCGTTGCCCTCCTCATCCATATTATGACGGACAATAAAAATCGCACAGCCCCTGAAATACGGCATCTTCTCTCAAAGCACGGGGGGAACTTGGGCGAGGCTGGCTCTGTTGCTTGGATGTTCGAGAAAAAAGGCTATTTAACTTTTCCCAAAAAAAAGACCAATGAAGATCAATTGATGTCGGTTGCGCTCGACGCGGGCGCGGAAGATATTCGGTCGGGCGATTCTGAAAATTACGAGGTGATTACACTGCCTGCTGATTTTGAAAAAATTAAAAAAACGCTTGAAGACGCAAAGATGATTCCTGCCTTTTCCGAAATCACCTATCTGCCGCAGTCTACTGTTGCCCTTGAAGAAAAAGAGGCCGAGCAGATGATTAAAATTATGGAAGCACTGGAAGACCACGATGACGTGCAAAATGTGTCAGCAAATTTTGACATCTCCGATGATATCATGGCAAAGCTAAACGATTAGATGCGTATTCTAGGCATTGATCCCGGCATAGGGACAACGGGTTTTGCCCTGTTAGATTCAGAAAAATCAGGTGACAGGCTGGTATTGTTGCAGTCGGGCGAGGTTCGTCCTCCAAAGGAAGGAAGTCGGTTGAAATTTCTTTTCATAGAAATTGGAGAGATCATTGATTTGCATCAGCCCGCAGTGGTTGCTTTGGAAGGGACATTTTTTGCCAAGAATGTAAAATCGGCCTTAACGCTAGGACAGGCAAGAGGGATAGCAATGCTTGCGGCACAGATGCGCAATCTGCCTGTTTTTGAGTATAGTCCTCGGTCGGTCAAAATGGCGGTGGTTGGGTTTGGAGGCGCGACCAAAGATCAGGTCAAAATAATGGTCAGCCGTATTTTAAATCTTCCTGCTACAATTGCTTCCGAACATACAGCCGACGCGGCGGCCATCGCAATTTGCCACGCCCACTCATGGGGTCTAGCGACCCCGGGCAGTAAAGTCGACCCGTTG
>CAYJXH010000239.1:0-1686 GCA_964373975.1 uncultured Nitrospirota bacterium
TTTTTTGTCCGTCTTTTCCTTCAATGCGGCCTGCGCGGCGGATAACCTTGCAATGGGAACCCTAAAGGGGGAGCAACTGACATAATCTAATCCGATCTTATGACAAAAGGCGACGGAAGAGGGATCGCCCCCGTGCTCCCCGCAGATGCCGATCTTCATCTTGGGGCGGACGCTTCTCCCTTTTTCAAGGGCGATTTTCATTAGCGAGCCGACACCGTCTTGATCAATGGATATAAAGGGATCCTGCGGCAGAATTTCCTTTTTAATATATTCGGCCAGAAACCGACTGCTGTCGTCCCGCGATAATCCAAACGTGGTTTGCGTCAGATCGTTGGTTCCAAACGAGAAAAATTCGGCCTCTTTCGCGATTTCATCGGCCACCAAAGCCGCACGCGGCAGTTCAATCATGGTTCCGATGGTGTAAGTAATTTTCTTTTTATAACGATCCATCACCTCTTTTCCGGTACGCAGACACAACGCCTTCATCTCGGCAAACTCGCGGTGATGCGCTACCAGCGGGATCATAATCTCAACAACCGCTAAAATGCCCTGCTGTTTTAATTCGCACGCGGCCTCAATAATCGCCTGTACCTGCATCTCGTAAATCTCTGGATAGGTGATTCCCAAACGGCATCCGCGATGCCCCAGCATGGGGTTAAATTCCGCCAGTGATTTAACTTTAGATTGTAACGTCTCAATAGAAACCCCCATCTCGCGCGCAAGGATCGCAATCTCTTCTTGCGCGTGCGGAATAAACTCATGCAGAGGCGGATCTAAAAGACGGATGGTTACGGGAAGCCCTTTCATCTCTTTGAATATCGCCACAAAATCATTTTTCTGCATGGGGAGAATTTTAGCCAATGCCCGTTTGCGTTCGGTCAAGGAATCCGAAAGGATCATCTCGCGCACAGCCCGAATGCGCCCCTCATCAAAAAACATGTGTTCCGTGCGGCAAAGACCAATGCCCTCTGCGCCAAACGCGCGTGCCACACGGGCATCCTTAGGTGTATCTGCATTGGTGCGGACTTTAAGTCTTCTTGCGGAATCAGCCCAGCGCATCAAGGTTTTAAACGATTCACTAAATGCCGGCTGGGTAAGCGGGGCCTTCCCCAGAATCACCTCTCCGGTAGAACCGTTTAAGGTAATAAAATCCCCTTCCTTAATCGTTAGGTCGCCCACGGTAAAAAAACGCTTCTCTTCATTGATCTTTAATGCCCCACAGCCTGTGATACAGCATTTGCCCATCCCGCGCGCAACGACGGCCGCATGAGAGGTCATCCCCCCGCGCGCGGTCACAATGCCTTCTGCCGCGTGCATTCCTCCAATATCTTCGGGAGACGTTTCCGAGCGAACCAAAATGACTTTTTCCTGTAGCGCGGCCCTGCGTTCCGCCGCCTCTGCCGTAAAAACAACCTGTCCAATCGCCGCCCCCGGAGAAGCGGGAAGCCCTTGCGCAATAATCTCTACCTTTTCTTTTGCATCAATCATCGGATGCAAAAGGTGATCGAGCAAAAGCGGATCAACGCGAAGCACGGCCTCATCGCGCGTAATAAACCCTTCATTGGCCATATCCACAGCGATTTTTACCGAAGCCCGCGCCGTCCGTTTTCCGATACGCGTTTGTAAAAGATAAAGCCGTCCCTCCTGAATGGTAAACTCTAAATCGAGCATCTCTTTGTAATGCAA
>CAYJXH010000240.1:0-1680 GCA_964373975.1 uncultured Nitrospirota bacterium
GCTTTAATTCATCGGAAAGGAAGTTCCCTTCGTAATGTCCCAACACCAAAACTTCTCCCCCACCCTTTAACAAAGGGCGGGATTCTATTTTTATTTCCATAAGTCTATTTTATACTCCCTTGAGTGATCTACCGTCAGTCTCTCCATTTACACGCCTCTCATTTCTTTGTCCCATATTAGTTTATGCAGTTGGATATTTAAACGCACGGGAAGATTTTCCTTTAATATCCATTCGGAAAGCTTACGCACATCCATTTCTCCCGCGACGGGAGAGAAAAGAATCGTTCTGTTATGTAACGATGGATTCTCATGGAGTACCGATTTTGCCCACTCAAAATCAGTTCGATCGGCAATGACAAATTTCACTTCGTCGTTGGACTTTAGCCACGCCAGATTCTCCCAGCAAATGGTATGCGTCATGCCGCTTCCCGGCGGTTTCAAGTCCATAATAACAATAGCGCGAGGGTCTAAAAGATTGATCGGAAGACTTCCGCCTGTTTCAATGAGCACACGAAACCCCTCATCCAATAATCGCGTAACAAGAGGGTAGACCTCCTTTTGAAGCAGGGGTTCTCCTCCGGTGATCTCAACAAGCGGTGTCTCATACGCGCGAACCTGCCCAATAATTACATCAATATTCTTTTCTTCCCCCTCGTAGAAGGCATAAGCGGTGTCGCACCATCGGCAACGAAGATTGCAAAAAGTGGTTCGGACAAAGACGCAGGGAACCCCCGCAAAACTTCCCTCCCCCTGAATTGATTTATAGATTTCGTTGATCTTCATAATGCACCGCATTCTAACAGTTAGGCTAAAAAAAGATCAATTGATTTTTTAATCTCTTACCCATAGAATGGGTCAATTCTCGGGAGGCCTTGTCTGTCTTGAAAAAAATGATTGCCTTGAAAAAAGTGATTGGGGTGCGACCCTCGCAGGTCACCTTGCCCCGGCGGGTCATATCCGCATTATTGGTTTTTATATTGTTTGTTGTAAGTAGTCCTGCCGAGGCAAAACCTGCGCATGGCGATTTCTTGTTATCGCCCTACGTAGGGGGATACACCTTGGATGGAAGCCAAGGGATGGCGTCGGGATCAACCTTTGGGTTACGGCTAGGGCTTGCACTCACCTCGCAATGGGGCATTGAGAGCGGGATCGGGACAGTCTCAACCAAAAGAAATTCCGATGCAAAGGATAGTCATGTAACGCTGTTTGATCTTTCTGCCTTATACCATTTCAATCCCGTCAATCAATGGGAACCTTTTGCAACGGCCGGACTAGGCACAATTAATGTTAGCTCGCGAGGGGCTGATTTAATGCTCAATTATGGCGTCGGCATTCACTATACGCTTGTGGAAGAGCGGGTTTCCGTTCAAGCAAAGATTCGGCATATCCTTGATCTTGCCAGCGAAGGGCCATTTAATAATTTTGAATATACCATTGGATTGACTTTCCGCGCCCCGAAAATTATCCCGCCGCCACCGCCGCCCGATGGAGATGGAGACAAAATTCCAGACGCACGAGATCTCTGTTTGAATACCCCTTTGGGTGAACAGGTAGAAGAGAATGGATGTTCAATGGATCACGATAAGGATACGGTCTCGGATCTCTTTGACCTATGCCCCGCCACGCCTATTGGAACAAGCGTTGACATAAACGGCTGTCCCAAAGATACCGATTTAGATA
>CAYJXH010000241.1:0-1666 GCA_964373975.1 uncultured Nitrospirota bacterium
GGACGTTATTGCCTGTCCGGGCGCGGATAGCTGTCAGTTGGCGTTGACCTCGTCTATGGGCGTTGGGGCGGCGATTGTGGAGTCGTTTGCAAAGGAGTGTGCCGATGACGAAGATATTAAAGGGCTTCGTATTCGGATTTCCGGCTGTCCCAATTCGTGTGCCCATCATCACATTGCTGGCATTGGACTGCATGGCGTGGCGAAGAAAGTAAATGGAAAATTAGCGCCCCATTATCAACTGCATTTGGGCGGCGGAGTGAATGCCGATACGCCTACGCTCGGACGGCCTAAACTCAAACTGCCCGCTAAAAATGTTCCGAATGCGGTGATGGAGATTGTAAAAATCTATCGCGAAAATCGCCAGCCGAATGAGCTGTTTAATCCCTTTGTCGCGCGTTTTGGTGCTGACGCAATCTCGACAAAATTGACTCGGTTTACAGAGCTTCCTACCCCCGAAGCGTCTCCAGAATCTTACCGAGATTATAAATCCGAAGAGGATTTTCATTTAGAGGATTTGGGGCCTGGGGAGTGCGCGGGCGGAATGATTGACCTCATTGAAAACACTCTTCGCACGAGCAGGCAATCATTAGAGATGGCAGGATTGGCGTTCCGTCGCGGACAACAAGATATTGCAATAGAAAAAATAAAAAATGCAATTCTTCTTTCTTGTCGTGCTTTGTTGATTCCGTTTGGCATAGAGTCCCCTGACGAAGGAGCGGTATTAAAAGAATTTCAGCACAAGCTCGTTGAGCAGGGAATTGTCTCCGAGCGATTTGAAAACTTTACGCAGGGTCTAGGACAGTGGGCCGCGTTTCATCAAAATACCGAATTGGTACAGACCCTTTTAGACCTAGCGGAACCCTTTCTAGCCGAATGCAAAGAGGCATACGATCAGATGGATTCAAGCATGAAATTGCCGGCACGGCCGGGTGTGAACCTATCGGCCGCGTTGGGGCCGGTCATAGAACCAACCCAAGCAGGACAAGCCTATCTGATCAATATACGGCTAGACCTTTCTGGTGTGGCCTGTCCCATGAATTTTGTGAAGACAAAGTTGCAGTTGGAGGAGATGGATGCGGGGCAGGTGTTGGAGGTTATTATTGATGACGGTGCGCCCAAAGACAATGTGCCTCGATCGGTTGAGTCGGAAGGCCATAAAATTTTAGAGATTGTAAAAACGTCCAACGGCCATTATAAATTGGTTATTGAAAAGGTGTAGGGGTCACGGGATGCCGTGCCTCTACAAATGAATGCAAGGCACATACGACATTTCCGCTTCTTATGAGGACAATTATCAGAAGGGGCCTGCTATTCCTGTTGCGCCTCCAGAACGTAACGTCTCTGCCACGCAGAACTTTCTGGGTTTTCAGGTCAACTCGTGTTTAGGGGTTCCCGCAGGGCCGCTTCTCAATGCCAACTGGATACTCGCTTATTCTGCTTTGGGGTTTGATCTGTTAGTCTACAAAACGGTTCGAACGGTTGCCACGCCGAGCCATCCTCATCCTAACTGTATCTTCTTAGAAACAAAAAGTTTGCTCAAAGAGGAGGAGTTTGGAAATAGATTAACGGCCACAACCGAGCCGCCTTCCTCTATTGATGAGATTAGTATTACCAATTCGTTTGGCATGCCGTCGCGCGATCCAAAAATATGGCAGGAAGATATTCA
>CAYJXH010000242.1:0-1663 GCA_964373975.1 uncultured Nitrospirota bacterium
ATCAGTGGTGGTTACAATTCCCCTGATTGGCTTAAACTAGAAGTGCCTACCGTTAACTACACAAAGCCTGTTCAGTCAGATGATGATGGGAAGGACGTTAAAGTCCCCGTTTTATGGAACGCTAAGTATCAAACCTATTATTCTCAACTCATCACGAAAGTAGCAGAAACATTTAAAGCAGATATTCATTCTGTTGCTTTGTGCGGCTTTGATCAAGCCTGCGGGTTTTCCTTGGGCCCAACAGAAGAAGCAGAGCCAAAGTGGAAAGAGGAAGGATTCACCCACGATAAATATCTCAATACAATACGATGGGCAGTGAAACTCTATGCAGACTCCTTCAAGAGTCAAACCCTTCTTTTCTATTTCGGTAGCACATTTGATGAGCCCACAATTGCACAAGAAGCTATTCAAGAGGCAGTGATCTCCTACGGAAAAGGGAGAATTGGCCTTTTGAATGAAGGGCTTAATGTCAAGCATGAAGGGATCAACAAAGGATTCTTCTATGATTTTGGGGCCTCTGGAGGTTTCATTGGCTATCAAACCTTGTGGAGTGTATCCAACGATCCGCAAGATGTTATGGGATGCGTGCGGAGATTTGACTCTGATAAAGAAGCGTGCTTGAAGGCGGTTTTCGATAAAGGTATTGGGGGAGGCGCACTCTTTTTTGAGATATACCAAATAGATCTACTTGAGCAACCTACCGCTGTCGCCTATGGGTATAGAGAAATCAATAAATAATCTCCTTCACCAAAAACTCGGCTTGACTGATTTCCGCTCATGCGAGGAGGTAGCTTTCCTTTGGATCAGGGGCAATGGGACCAGAAGGCACGTCAAGTGGGAAGAGAAGGACGGAAAGCAAGACAGATGTTCAACAGTCGGAATCAGCCGTTTGCGGGCAATCTAAAAAGCCGGTTTGCGTTTGCGGTGGTTATTTCTGCCAATTCTTCTTTGGAGCAGTTTCGTAACGCGGCGACTTTTTCAGCCGTGGCAAGAATGAAACAAGGCTCGTTTCGTTTTCCTCTAAATCCTTGTGGGGCCAAGAATGGCGCATCGGTTTCAATCAAAACGTAACGTGCATCAACCGATGCGGCCGCTTCTTGCAAGGCGGCAGTTTTAGCAAAGGTCACTATTCCAGAAAAAGAAATATAAAGCCCCATTGCTGTCGCGCGTGAGGCAATCGCTTTGTCCCCCGTAAAACAATGGAAAACCGAGCCGACCTCTTTAAAATAACTTGGGTCTTGTTGCTCTAAAATTTCAAATGCAACATCCCACGCATCGCGGATATGAATCACAAGTGGAAGCCGTCTTTTTTTGGCAAGCGCAATCTGCATAGAAAATGCCTGCCGCTGAACCTCAACCTCCGAGTGATTGTAATAAAAATCAAGCCCGGTCTCGCCAATCGCCACCACTTTAGGATGCGCTGATAATCGTTCCAATTCCTGTAACATGGCGTCGTCTAAAGTTTTTGCCTCATGGGGATGTAGTCCAACCGTTGCGAAAATAAATGGATATTGTTCCGAAAGGGCAACTGCCTTGAAACTGGAGGCAAGATCTGTCCCAACGACAACCATCTTTCCCACGCCAGCCTCCTGCGCACGCGCAATAGTCTCTTCGCGGTCAGCATCATATTCCGGAAAGAAAATGTGGCAGTGTGTATCAATCA
>CAYJXH010000243.1:0-1660 GCA_964373975.1 uncultured Nitrospirota bacterium
CCATGCGGATTAGATTTTCCGAATTGCTTCCAACATCCATATCTTCATCGGAATGCACCCCAATACGACCCACAATTAAAAGCCACGGCTTTTCTTTTTTGACATATTGCAAAACCTTTTCAAACGGCTTGCCATCTAACAAGGCGGTTTTAATTTTGACCCCTTCATCCTTGGCAACCGACTCGCAAATCTCAAGATGAGACTGATAGATTTTGGCCAAGCCCGAGTCAATGACCTCCTCGTGCAATTTCTCCTGCTCTTTAAATCGAAATACTTTTCCCGCCTCTTCAGACAGCACCCCGGAGATCGAATTAAACATGGCGTAATGAAAATAAGGATCAAACGCAGAGACCACCTCAACTTGCAAATCAAACGCCTTGGCTAGATCTAAAGCCGTTTTAAAACCGCCAAAAGAATAATGACTGCCATCCACCGCGACGACAATCTTTCCCGTAGGCTTTTCCCATTTCGCCTCTTTCACCACAAAGATATCAGACTTGCGAACCCGTCGAATCGTGCGTTCTGTAACGCTTCCAATGACCGATTCTTTTACCGCCCCAACACCCAACACCCCTAGCACAACCAAGTCGTAACCGTTTTGGAGAATATCATCAACAATAACCTTAAAATTCTTTCCTTCCAGCGCACGACGTTCTAGGGGAATATTCCCCTCATTACATTTTTGTTCAATAACATCAAGATAAGAATCGGTGATAATCTCAAGTCCGCGCGTGATGAGAGAATCATGAATTTTACGTTGTCGTTCCAACTCCATCTCATCGTGATATTCCTCTGGTAAACCGGCTTCCATCTGTTTAAATCGTTTATCATGGAGTTTGGCGGCATAGGCATGGCTTCCAATAACACGCGCCCCAAATTGCCGCGCCAGCATCACGCCAATATCAATAGCGGTATTAGAATAATCGGAATTGTCTGCGGGAATATAGATAGATTGATACATTTAATTTTTATCCTTTTTTTGTTCTTCTTTTTCTAGGTTATTAAACGACTTGTCAGCGTTGTTTCGGACATAGTCACGAACAGAGGAAGAAAGCTCTTTTGCCTTCTCCATATTCTCTTTTACCTTCTCTACATCAAGTTTGGCAAGAGACCATGTGGTTGGAATGCCATCTTTTGATGTCTCTTGGTGATGTTCTACAATCTGCGTTCCCGAAAGAGATATTGCCGTAAAGGTTTTTGTCGCCTCCTCAATGTTCTGCTCTTCCGAGCTTTTCTTCATATCACCCACCGTAGTTGAGGCGGCATACTGCTTCATCAGGGAGGCCGTGTAGACCTCAAACTGTTTGGCAATGTCGGCACGCGCCTGATTGTCTGCCGCACGGATGGCAAGCGGCATATTCTTTACCCCTGAAACAGCACCCACCCCGTAAAAAGCCCTCTCCTTTGGAAACGCCCCCGCCCCTTTCATTGTCCAGTCAGGACGATGAGGGGCAGAAGAACACCCAGCCACCATGATCAGAATTACTAAAAAAATTACCTTGGATAAAAAGGCCCTAATAATCCACTTATTGTTCGTCATTTTAAAACCCCCTTTTAGTTGTTGTATCAGTCCCCCACACTACAACGCGGCGGGATAAAGTGTCAAGTTGCGCCTTAGCCGCGCGTCGTTAAAGATATGCCTAAAAGTGGTACATGGTCT
>CAYJXH010000244.1:0-1649 GCA_964373975.1 uncultured Nitrospirota bacterium
TCACGGTGGCAACAATGCGGTCAATGAGAACCGCGCCGCTTGCAAAATGGGAGTTTATTATGATGAATAGCGCGATTCCGACTGTTATAATTGGGATAAGCCTTTGGTTCATATTGCTCCTTTTAATGTTGTCAAACAGTCAAACGTCTCACAGAAAACCGCTTCATGCGAAGCATCATGCAGGGCAAGCTCAAAAGAAAATGGGGTTTTAAACTTTATTCTATTTTTAAACTTTTTCATCAGATTTTTGAGCGTGTCCTCGCAGGGTACGTTACCCTCTTTTTGAGGAACGGTCTCATCCAGAACAAAGCAGACGGTTTTGTCCTCTTGTATAACCTTTATAACATGACTGCACCGTGCAAGTATCTTCAGCGAAACGACTTCCAATAGATGCCCCAACGGTTCGGGGATACCGCCATAGCGATCCCGCAACTCTGTTTGTATGTCGGCGATCTCTTTTTGAGATTTCGCAGTGGAAAGACGCCGATACAGCGTGAGGCGTTGGTGCGGATCCGGCAGATATTCTTCGGGGATATAGGCGGAACATTTTAACTCCACTTTCGACTCAATCGGTTTTTCCGTTACCGTACCTCTTAACTCTTGCGCCCGCTCTTCAATCATTTTAAGATACAAATCAAAACCAACCGCCGCCACTTGCCCCGATTGTTCCGATCCGAGCAGACTGCCCGCGCCGCGAATCTCCAAATCCCGCGCCGCGATTTTAAATCCCGCGCCCAACTCGGTAAATTCTTGCACGGCGGTAAGACGCAAGCGGGCTGTCTCCGTCATCATCGCCTCTTCCTGCACCAGCAGATAAGCATAAGCCTGTTCATCAGAACGCCCCACGCGCCCACGAAGTTGGTACAGCTCGGCCAGCCCAAATTGATCGGCGTTGTTAATAATAATCGTATTGGCGGAGGGAATATCTAGCCCCGACTCAATAATCGTTGTGGTCAGTAATAGGGTATATTCTTTATTGATAAATTTTGTAATAACCCCTTCCAGTTCGTTCTCTCTCATTTGTCCATGCGCAATGCCTATTTTGGCCTCTGGAATCAGGGTCGTCAGCATCTCTCCGATTGCCGTGATGTTGTGAACGCGGTTGTGCACAAAGAAAATCTGACCGCCGCGTACCAATTCTCGGAAGACAATCTCGCGAATGAGTTTTGGATCAAAAGGGGCCAAAACGGTTCGGATCGAAAGCCGATTGACTGGCGGGGTTGCAATAACGGTCATGTCCCGCATTGAGGCCATTGTCATTTGCAAGGTTCTGGGAATAGGCGTTGCCGTAAGCGTTAAGACATCCACCTCTTTTCGCATTTGCTTTAATCGCTCTTTGTGCCGCACGCCAAAGCGATGCTCTTCATCAATAACGATGAGTCCTATATCCAAAAAAGAAACATCTTTCCCTAACAGCCGATGCGTGCCGATTACAATATCAATGGCGCCTTTTTTAAGATCAGCAAGAATCTCCTTTTGCTCTTTATGGGAACGGAAGCGCGACAGCACGGAAACCTTGACGGGAAATGGGGCAAACCGTTTTGTGAAGGTCTCTCCGTGTTGCATGGCTAAAAGGGTTGTCGGCACCAGTACGGCCACTTGCTTATTATCCATTGCGGCCAAAAACGCGGCCCGCATCGCCACCTCCG
>CAYJXH010000245.1:0-1584 GCA_964373975.1 uncultured Nitrospirota bacterium
TCTTTCATTCTAGGGCTTAGAAAGGAGCAAAATCAATATGGCGGGTGTGACAGGGGTTTGTTTTTCGGCCTGTTGCCAGCCAACTATTTTTATTGTAAGATACAGGAAAAGGAACGTCCTCTGCGGGTCGTGGAGGGTAACAGCAATAGTAGGGGGAAGAATGAAACAGAGCATTGCTTATTTTATCGGTCTTGCGTTTTTAGGGGTTTTTTTTCTCGCAGAGGTCTCCAATGCGAAAACGCCCTTTGAAAAAGATTTAAATCTTATAGAGGAGTCTCAACGGGGGGTTATTAAACTTGCGGAGCTTGTTGTTCCAACGGTTGTCAATGTCTCACCCATAAACGCAGACAGCGTTTCTCGCCCCTCCGGACATAAAAAACCCTCTCCGGGGCCGGGAGGGGGATCGGGTTCCGGCGTTATTATTGATAAAAAAGGATTTATCGTCACAAACAACCATGTTGTAGGCGATGCCTTTGAGATGGAAGTGCGCCTTTCCGATAAGTCAAAATTTATAGGGAAAGTTATTGGAAGAGACCCAGATACTGATCTTGCATTGATTAAAATTGATTCAGAAAAAGATTTTCCCTATGTGCAGTTAGCCGACTCTAAAAAAGTGAAGGTGGGACAATGGGTCATGGCCGTGGGAAATCCCTTTGGATTAGACCGCACGGTGACCATTGGTATCGTAAGCGGATTGGGCAGGGAGAATGTGAACCTTTCCCGCTATGAAGATTTTATTCAAACCGATGCCTCCATCAATCCGGGGAATTCAGGGGGGCCTCTTTTTAATGTTCAAGGTGAGGTCATTGGGATTAATACAGCCATTATTAATATCGCGCAGGGGATTGGGTTTGCCATTCCGTCTAGTATGGTGCAAGCCATTGTGTCTCAACTGATGAACGGCGGAAAGGTAACACGGGGCTGGCTGGGGGTTGGCATTCAGCCGCTGACACCAGAGCTTGCCACAAAATTTGGTGTGAAGGAATCAGACAGCGCCATGCCTCCGACAGGGGTACTGGTTAATGAAGTATTTGAAGGAGACCCTGCCTATAAGGGGGGGGTTTTGTCGGGGGATATTATTCTAAAAGTCGAGGATGAATCGGTGGATACCACAAGCACTTTGGCGCGTGTTATTGCAGGGTTTGCGCCGGGGCAGAAGATTAAAATAGACTTAATCAGGAACGGAAAGAAACAGCAAATCGTCATGGCATTGGGAGAAAAAAAGGATGGGGCTGTGCCGGTTTCGATTCCTAAAAAAGAGCCGGAACCCTTTTTTGGCCTAATCATTGCCGATTTAACGCCAGAGAATATTGAAAAATACAAACTGCAAAAGGAAGACAAGGAAGGCAAAAGAAGCGCGTCTCTTTCGGGTGTTGTTGTGACGCAGGTTACGACAGGATCTCCTGCCGAAGCGGAAGGTCTAAAAGAAGGAGATATTATTCTGGAGATGGAGGGAGACAAGGTTTCCAACTCGGAATCCTTTGAAGAGCTTACAAAAAATAAAGAGAAAACAGAAACATTTCTTCTTAGAGTGAGTCGTGAAAATAGGGCCTTTTTTGTCGTATTAAAACAAAAAGGGGAGTA
>CAYJXH010000246.1:0-1583 GCA_964373975.1 uncultured Nitrospirota bacterium
TGGCCCCTTGCTCATTACGCATTGGGGAATGAGCGGCCCTGCTGTGTTAAAATTATCTTCTTTGTGCGCACGGGAACTCCATGCAATCGCTTACACGTTTGAAGTGGTGGTAAACTGGCTGGGAGACAAAAATGAACAACAGATAAGAGATCAGATGTCTACCGCATTGGAAGGATTTAGCAAGCGGCATGTCGGCAATATCAATCCATTTTTATTGCCAAATAGGTTATGGCTTTTCTTATTGGAGAAAAACGAAATTGATTTTACAACCCCATGGAATCAACTCAAGAAAAAAAGCCAAAACCAACTCATCAATATGTTGTTAAATGATTCTTACAAGGTGGAAGGAAAAACAACTTTCAAGGAAGAATTTGTGACCTGTGGCGGCGTTTCTCTGGATGAAGTTTCCTTTGACACGATGGAAAGCAAGATTTGCCCGGGCGTTTATTTTGCCGGAGAAGTGCTAGATATTGATGCCGTCACCGGCGGATTTAATTTTCAAGCGGCATGGACAACCGGATTTGTTGCTGGAAAACTGGGAACGGACAAATGACGTCTTCCTTTTGGCAAACACTTCCTAAGCCGATTATCGGTCTTGCCCCGATGGATGGGGTGACGGATGCGGCGTTCCGTTACATTTCGGCAAAGCATGGGCGGCCGGATATCCACTTTACCGAGTTTACCCATGTGGAGGGAATCTGTCGCGGCATTCCCGCCGTGCTTCGTAATCTTGAATACAATAAGATAGAACGGCCAGTAGTGGCGCAGGTTTTTGGCAATGAGCCGGCCGCTTTTTATAAGGTGGCCCATATCATCGGCGCGTTAGGGTTTGACGGGATTGACATCAATATGGGATGTCCCGATCGCGCGGTTGCGTCGCGGGGCTGTGGCGCGGGTCTCATTCAAACACCCAAACTGGCGCAAGAAATTATTCGTGCTACCTGCGAGGGCGCACGCGATTTTGAACAAGGAAGTTTGTTAGAAAAGATCGGTCTTTCTGAAACAACCTGCCAAGCCGTGCGGCAGATGGCAAGCGAAACTTTCCCCCCAAGACTGTTACCCGTATCGGTTAAAACCCGATTAGGATATGACCACATTGTCATTGAGGATTGGATTGGCCATCTGCTTGCCATGGCGCCTTCTGCGATTACCCTCCACGGCCGCACCTTAAAACAGGGATACCGTGGAAACGCCGACTGGGAAGCCATTGGCCGTGCGGCTGAAATGGCGCACACGACAAAAACCCTTTTGCTGGGGAACGGAGATATTCTTACGCCAGCAGACGCATGTCATCGGATTGCACAATATGGTGTGGATGGTGTTTTAATCGGTCGCGGCGCGATGGGCAATCCGTGGTTTTTTCTAGCAAAGGAGGCCATTCGATCTGCCTGTCTGCCCCCTGCCGATCTTGGGATAAGTCGAAGAAAGCGTTGGGAAGTTGCGCTGGAACATGCGGCGTATTTTGATCGTATCCGAGGCCATATCCCTTTTCCCATTATGCGAAAACATTTGGGCTGGTATGCGAGAGGGAAGGAGGGCGGGATACGATCCGCATTGGTGCGCGCGGGAAGCCTCAATGAAGT
>CAYJXH010000247.1:0-1580 GCA_964373975.1 uncultured Nitrospirota bacterium
CGGAGGTAGAATAAAGGGCCGTATAGCCAAAGCCTTTTACCAGTAACCCAAAAAGCGGCGATCCCAACAGCGCGCCTAAATCAAATACTAATGTATATAAGGTCATAAAACGCCCTCGATAAGACTCGCCACCACGCGAAATGATCACGGTGGAAAGAATGGGGAAAACCAATCCATTGCCTAATCCACAGAAAATGCCGCTGACAATTAACCCGTAAGTGGAAGGCACAGCAACGATCATTATAAGTCCGAATGCGAGTGAACACAATGCTGGCGTAAGCGCGGCTTTTGGGCCATAACGATCTGGCCAGTCCCCGCCTATAAGACGAATGCTAATCGCGGAAATCGTATAGGCCAGAAAAAAATAGGACACATGGCTTAAGCCAACCTTTTGGGCATACGGCTTTAAGAAAACGATGAAAGAGGTCAGCCCTAAGGAAAATAAAAAAGCAGTCAGCAGTGGAACGCGTAACCGCTCATGTAACACCCTTTCCCAAAATGGTTCTACAGATATTTCACGGTTCTCCTCCACAACCTCCCGGACAAAAAAGGAGAAGATCAGCGAAATCGCGGACAAAACGGCACAAAGAATAAAGAAATAGTGATAGCCGCCGATACTCACCATTTTCTCCGCAAGCACAACGCCGATTGTTCCGCTTAGCTGACCGGAGATGCCAAAAAGAGCAATCCCAGCAACCCGCCGTGAAGGAGGAGAAAGATCGGCCGCCAGCGTAAAAAAAGTGGCCATCAATATGCCCGTCGCGCACCCGTGCAGAAGCCGAACGCAAAAAAGCGCCCATCCTAAATGATTCGGTAACAAATAAAGCAAATGCGTGATGAGAAAGATCGTTCCGCCAATTAGAAGATAACGATGCCGCCCTTTCTTATCCATCAGATGCCCTACAAAGGGGCGAACCAACACGCCAGAGAGTGAAGCCCCGGCCATAAAAACCCCTACGAGAAAAGGATCCGCCCCCAACCCCTGAAGATGCGCGGGAAAAAGAACATAAGACCATAAGGCCAGCCCGAAAAAAAGGTGCGCCAAGAAAAGCAGGGAGAAGTCCCGTGTAAAAAGCAAAGAGAGAGATGTCCTATTGGAGAGATTATTTTCTATTTTTTGCAAACTCAACCACGACTGGAAGAACAGAGATAAAAATGATTGCCAAAATCACCACTGTAAAGTTATGTTTAACTGCTGGGATATTACCAAAAAAATACCCTCCAAAAAGAAATAGCGTCACCCATGCAATCCCCCCGATCACATTATAGAGAGCAAAACGCCAATAGATCATCTTCCCACAGCCTGCTATAAAAGGGGCATAAGTACGGATAATGGGAATAAAACGCGCAAAGATAATGGTCTTACCGCCATGTTGTTCATAAAAATTTTGCGCTCTTAAAAGATGGTCTTGATTAAGATATCGCCCAAAAATCTTCGGCCCTATCCAAGCGCCAATCGCGTAATTAACTGCGTCCCCCAATATGGCCGCAACGGTCAGAAGAACCGCTACGCCTCCGATTCCTCCGGGCGGCGTTGCTATGTTCACAGAAAGAGCGCCCACCGCAAACAAAAGGGAATC
>CAYJXH010000248.1:0-1577 GCA_964373975.1 uncultured Nitrospirota bacterium
CCCAAGTCCGGCGCGATCTGTCTGGGCTTTCCCTTCTTAACGTGACAGACCGAACATTGCTCCTTTTCAGACCCCTTTAAGTCTGCAAGGCGAACACCCTTAGGCAGGGGAGCGCCCTTTTGAAGCTGTCTGACATAAACAACAAGACTCTTGATCTGATCTGAAGAGAATGTTTTGCCCCAAGGCGGCATGGTCGCGGCAAGGTCTACCCCGGCGCCGCCCTTGGCAATGACATCATAAAGCTCATCATCGGAACGAGACGCAACTTCGGAACCCGCAAGATTGGATGGATGCGGATCAAGAGATTTGGCATTGATTCCATCCCCCTTTCCCGCCTTTCCGTGACAAACAGCACAGTAATGCTCAAATAGGTGCCGTCCATTGACAGGCGTAGCAACGGATTCATCCCCAGACAATGCTTCATCTGGAGACAAAGAGAATGTAGCCGACAAAATTAAAACTGCAAAAATAATTAGAAACCCATTACGGATCAAACTATCCCCCTCAATTCTATTTTGCTACATACGCTGGAACGGCAATGGCGCGCAGATAAGCAATCATGTCCCATCGCCCCTTCTCGGAAATAATATCTCCCCATGCGGGCATATTCACTGATTTGCTAATCCCCTGCCCGCCCTTTGTGATCACTTTGAAGAGTTGCTCATCGGTGCGATCGTTCATGCCATCCCCGGGCCGTGTTCCTTTTCCATCGGTATGATTGCGCGGTTTTGGATCAAGCAATTTCGCCAATTGACCATCGCCCTTTCCTTCCATCCCATGACAAGGCGTACAATAAAAGGTATATAGTATACGACCATGGGCGGGATCGCCTTTTTTAGTAACCGCCTTACCCTTAAATGCCTGAAGGGCTAAAATCTGATCTGCGGTCATAAACTCGGCCGCTGATGCTACCGAAGAAAACAAGACTATAAGAAAAAAAGCAAGTAGGCTCTTCATTATCTAAACCTCCATTAAAAAGACACATTAAAAAATTGGGCAACCACAAGGGTTTGCCCCTACTCGACTATAAATTTGCCGCGCATATCCATGTGGGCAGAGCCGCAAAAATTACTGCAATAAAAATCAAATGTACCGCTTTTATCCGGGGTGAACTCCAAGGTAGCGGCAACCCCGCGCGGCAACAATACTTGGGTCTGATCCGAGTAGCCATTGATAGTAAACCCATGAACCACATCGGGATTATCAATCATGGCACCTTTCTCGTCTATGTTCTGAAGAATAATCTTGAGGGTATCGCCTTTATAAACAAAAACTTCATTGGGAGCAAACTGATGACTAAAAGCATTGAGATAGACCTCCTGCCCGCCACTCGCCGCATCAAAAACCCCCGGCTTATGGGGCTTGGCTGGCCCGTAGGTTACCTTTACACCCTTCTTTGCAGGAAGATCAATCTCTCGCCCTGCAGACACAAACGGCGTTCCCGCTTTCAGACTTGCATCTTTAATAACAGAGGCAGAGGCCACCGCAACGCTAAATGGCTCACCCAAAACAGGTTTTTGAGAAACCGTTTTGCCTGTGGCTATATCAATAACCTGTATGTTCGTTGGATTCACTGC
>CAYJXH010000249.1:0-1565 GCA_964373975.1 uncultured Nitrospirota bacterium
AAAATAAATCTAATTTACTTTTGATGCCGTTTATTTTACAATACCGGTATATGATTTTCCCAGACAACTAATACTGTGTTTTCTTCCATTTCTCAATCGAATATCTCCATTGCTTTATGGGGAAGAGGCATCCGCATTCTCTGGGTTTCCTTCCGCATTCTAGTCGGCTATCTTGTCTTCTCCTTTGTCTCACGGCTTTTGCCTCAATCTGTAAAAGTCCGATGGATGGACGCGCTCCATCTTAAAAACGCCACCCTTTTCCTAGACACAGCCGTTTCTCTAAAAGGACTCATGATTAAGGTCGGCCAATTTATGAGCGCGCGTGTTGATCTCTTGCCCAAGGCCTACACCCAAAAACTCTCTCTTTTACAAGATGAAGTTCCTCCGGCACCTTTCTCTGAAATCCGAGAAAAAATCATCGCGGAATTAGGCGCGTCCCCCGAAACCCTTTTTGCTTCTTTTGACGAAATTCCATTGGCATCGGCATCCTTTGGTCAGGTGCATAAGGCTTCCTTGAAAAAGCCGCTTCCCGATTTCACAACCGATGTCGCCATTAAAATTCAGTACCCCCATATTGAAGCAATTGTCGCCACAGACTTGAAGGCGATTCGCCTGATTGTGCTGGTTCTGCAACGGATATTTACCCACATCCGGTTTGATATTCTGGCCCACGAATTCGAACGCATTGTGCGTCTTGAATTAAATTACATTGCCGAAGCAAAAAACGCTGAAAAATTTCACAAACTGTTTTTGGAAGATGATCGCTTTGTCGTTCCCAAAGTTGTTTGGCAGTTCACCACGGAAAGGGTTTTGACCTTGACCATGGTTACGGGAATTAAAATTAACCATTTTGACGCATTAGAGAAAGCGGGGGTTTCTTTAAAAGAGGTTGCCAACCTGCTGGTCGAGTCTTATATGAAACAGATTTTTCTTTACCGATTTTTTCATGCGGATCCGCATCCGGGCAATCTCTTCGTACAGCCCGCTGGAAAGAAAGGATTACGGCTTGTCTTTGTAGATTTTGGGATGATGCAGGAGATTGATGACAAAACGGATAAAGGATTGCGCAAAACAATTTTAGCCATCATCAATCGCGATACGCCTTTAATTTCTCGCGGCTTAATTGATTTGGGATTTATTTCAAGAAAACATCGCGGGGGGCGTTTAAGCGAGATTGAACAAGTGGTTCAATTTTTTATGGATCGGTATCGGGATATCTCCCCCCGCGCCTTTAAAACAATTACGATTGACGATATTGCAAAAGATTTAGGGGAAACCTTTTCGATCTATTCCTCATTGCAGGTGCCCAATCTATTTATACTCGCAGGCCGAGCGGTTGGCATGCTCAATGGCCTTTGCTCCCAGCTTGATCCTGATGCCAATATTATTGATCTCGCACAACCTTACGCCAAACAATTTGCAAGTTCGAGAAGCGGGATCAAAGAGGTATTTAGACAAGGGAAGGAGATACTATCAGCCCTTCTCTCTCTCCCTGCGGCATTATCGTCGTTTTTAGAATTAAGCCATGGCAGTGGGGTACAGACGCACATGACCTCTGAAGGGGT
>CAYJXH010000250.1:0-1554 GCA_964373975.1 uncultured Nitrospirota bacterium
AAAGGGGCGGCCTTTTTTAATGCCGGTCGGTACGATCAAGCAGAAGCAGAGTTTGTCATGGCCTTATCGGTTTTACCCAATGATCCACAGGCACGGTATCAGAAGGGAGTTACCGAGGGACGATTGGGGAAGTTTTCTGAAGCCGAAGCCGATTTATCGGCCGTGTTAAAGATGGACAACCCCATTCCCGCCGCCTACACCGATTTGGGGGTTGTCTATTATCAGCAGAAGAAATATCAAGAGGCCCTTTCAGTGTTAGAACAAGGCAAGAAAGTAGCCCCCAAAGACCCATTACTTTATTTCTATGAGGGGAAGGTCTATCAGGAGATGGGCAATCACGATATTGCGGTGGCCCGTTTTTTAAGATCGGCGGCGACTGCGCAGGAGGAAGGATCGGAGATTTATATCGCGGCGCGGTATCACGCCGGCGTCTCTTACTACCGACAGCAACATTATGAAGATGCAAAAGACGAGTTTTCAGAAATTGCGGAAAAGGCCCCGGAGAGCGAGATGGGAAAATCGTCTCGAAAGTTTCTTGCCCTGATTGCCAAACAGGATAAGAGAGATCGGCGATGGTCCCTTTCTTTGAATGGGGGAATCCAGTATGACAGCAACGTGTTAGTAAAGCCTGCGGATGCCGCTTTTGCTGATGCGATCTCTAAAAAGGCAGACAGCCGTCTGGTCACGATGCTCAATGGAAATTATCGTTTTTGGGATAATGCCCCTTTAAGAATAAACGGGGGGTATCTTTTTTATCAGAGCCTGCACAACGAACTTAGCTCTTTCAACGCGCAGGTGCATCAGCCTAGCCTCACGGCAATAGGGGAAAAGAATGGGAAAGTGGGACGGCTTGATTATATGTTTGGCTACACAACGGTGGATCAGAATCGGTATCTTGTTTCACATACCCTAAGGCCAACGCTCATTTGGACTTCCGCCTCTAAGATACAGAAATCGGTTTTCTACCAACTGCAACGGAAAGATTTTATAGACAGCTCCACTTTTCTCATTAATTCACAACGAGACGGGACAAACCAGGCGATGGGTGTGGCGGCTTCCATACAAAAAAATCAACGTCTTTGGCAAATGGGGTATACGGTAGATATGGAGAATGTTCGTTCGGCTGATTGGGAGTATGTGGGGCATAAGGTAAACGGAGAGACGCAGGCGCCGCTTTCAGCACGCCTTTCCGGGGAGATGGGGATAGAATATATCCGGCGGGCCTATCGGAACTTAAACAGCTTTGCGACACCGACATTATCCACAAAGCGGGCCGACAACGTTTTTACAGCCAATGCGGGGGTCTCTTATCAGATAACGCCGCAAAGCGATCTTTCCATCGGGTATTCCTTTACCCAAAACGGATCGAATATCGCCCTGTTTGATTATCGCCGCAACATTCTCTCGATTAATATTACTGGGAGGTTTTAGATGATGACGCATCTTTGTTTTTGGAAAACCCTGTTTGGATTCTGTATGGTCGTCATTTTTTATCCTGTGAATCTGTTTGCCGAGGTGGTGGTGGGGTCGGTAACAGCCTCATTGGGAAACGCC
>CAYJXH010000251.1:0-1544 GCA_964373975.1 uncultured Nitrospirota bacterium
CGGTGATCCTCTTTTTTTTCTCAACCACCCCGACGGCAAACCCCGCTATATCGTACTCCCCATTTTGGTAAAAGGAAGGCATCTCTGCCGTCTCCCCACCAATTAAGGCACACCCAGCTTGTTTACATCCTTTTGCAATGCCGCGCACCACTTCGACCATTTTTTGAGGAGAGAGTTTCCCCGTGGCAAAATAATCCAAAAAGAAAAGAGGGGTTGCCCCCGATACAATAACATCGTTGACCGACATGGCGACGAGGTCAATCCCAATCGTATCGTGGCGATCCATCATTTGTGCAATTTTAAGTTTCGTTCCGACGCCGTCGGTGCTGGCCACCAGAATCGGTTGTTTCAATTTATTTGCGGGCAAGGCAAAAAGCCCTGCGTATCCGCCCAATTGCGTTAAGACGTTGTTTGAATAGGTAGAACGAACAATCGGCCCGATCTTACGAACCGCCTCCTCTCCCGCCTCAATATCAACACCCGCCCATTTATAGGAAGACAATTTTTACTCCACAAACGTTACGATAGAATGAAGGCCCGATGTGCCATCGGGGAAAGGCCGAGCCAAAAAATCGGTCTGACTGCGGCCAATTTTATCCTCTGCTTTCACTGCCACCTGATAATTGCCCGTCTTTGGGTTCTTCCATTCGTATTCCCAAAAAGTCCAGGCGTAAGGAGAGGGCGTTGGTTTTAATGTTGTTTTCGCCCATGTTTGCCCGCCATCAAATGTAATTTTTACACTGCGGATTCCACTATAGCCTGAAAAGGCAATGCCCCGAAAGGTATACTGCCCGCGAATCGTATTATAAGCCCCCGGCGCGTCAATGCGTGATTTTACCTTCATCGTCCCCTCATCTGTCCATCCTTTTTTTTGCCAATATCCGAGATAATCGCGCCCCACCAACTCAATTTTGGTGAGCCATTTTACATTTTTTATTCCGTAGAGTCCGGGAACCACCGCGCGAAGCGGAAATCCATGTTCTTTTGGAAGCGGCACCCCGTTCATCTGATAGGCCAAAAAAACATCGTAGTTTAATGCCCGATCTAATGGAATACTGTCGGAGTAGTCGTCCGCGCCATAGAAGACGACGTCCTGTACGATAGAGGAGGGTTTCGCTTCTTGTAACAAAGAGGCAAGGCTCACCCCTTTCCATACGGCATTGCTCATCAATTCGCCTGCCACTTCATTATCAATACATTGCAGGGTCACCATTTTTTCCACGGCGGGCCGTTTTAAGAAGTCGGCATAGGTGAGACGAAGTGGTTTTTCTACTAAACCCGTTATAGGGAGTGACCAGTTGGCAACATCCACGGTCTTAATCCCACAGCATTGGACAATATAGAAATCTTTGTTGGGCGTAATAAAGGGGGTCTTTTTGGGCGGAAGTGCTAAAAATTTCTTCGCAATAAAATTTCCCGCCGACACCGATTGTGGCGAAAGGAGTGACAGTGCGCCCACTGCCGCAGTGTGAAGAAACCCGCGCCTGTTTAAGGTAATCATAAGGGTGATTATAAGCGGTGGCGCATCCTAATTCAACAGGAGA
>CAYJXH010000252.1:0-1513 GCA_964373975.1 uncultured Nitrospirota bacterium
GTTTTATTATGCGGCAAGATAACATTTACGCCTAACTCGTCAACGGTGAAGGTGTGCTGTCCAATTGCAGAAACATCAAGTACAACTTTTTTGCCAATCTCTGCGTTGAGTGTTTTGGGATTAAAGAAGAAGCTTCCTGCCGACATACTAATCGGTTTTACCCCTTCTTCAACGATAACTTTACCCCCGCCACTTACAAGCGGATGCTCGGCAATATAGTAGGTGTAGGTTCCGGCTTCCGTGAAAGTGAAGCTTTTTGACTCGCCAGAACCAAGCGCCAGTTTGAACTTTCCATCCGCAAGCCCGCTTCCGCTGTTTGGCACGATACCTTTCTCGCCTTGTCCGCCCGAAGGATCAATTGTCCCGCTGGTTATGGTGTGGGCATCATAAGGAAACCCCGCAAGATCATCCTCATTATTCCAAGTTATGGTTGTGTCGGCAGGAACAATGATTGTTGGCTGCGTTATTTTATGGTTACGAATCGGAATTACGATACCCGATTGAGGCGCCGGGATTTCCGCAGGCCCCTGTTGCGATGCTGGCGCGGCAATCTCTGGCGTTTGGCTATCGCCGCGCAAAAGAAAGTATCCTCCACCGATAGCCACAATCACTATTATTATTGTCAGAGTTGTTTTGTTCATAGTTTGTTTTATGACCTTTATTTTTTTAGCAATAGCTCGCCGACTTTACGAGCCGTTTAGTCTATAAAATACTTTAACAATTCCGTATCCGGGTGGGCGGCGGCCCAGGAAAACCAAAACCCGCTGATAGGATTGACTCTTTCCTCGGTCCCGTCAGGCAATTTTTTGAACATTCTCACAACATCAAGCTCTTTGTCGTAACGCAAGACAAAAAGTCCGCCGGCAAAATTATCTTCAACCGTCCCTTTGGCCTTGATTGCCTCCGTAGAATAAGCCTTCGCTTTTCCATTAACGACAATGCCGAAAACAAACGCGTCATTGGGTAACCGAGTGTCCGTCGGTTTGGCTAGAGACAAAGAAAGATTTGTGACGGAAAAATAATCCCCGTACGGGCTTGATCCGTAAAAACGCGTAGCGCCCGTATCTTTTGAAAGAACCTGGCCATTAGGAAACTGCTTTTTCCAGTTGCCATAGCGAACCTGATCCGAAGGCAAATTCGCCAGTTTGGTTCCCGTCATTTCGCCCACAATCGCCTCACCCAGCACTTGAGACCACAGGGAATCGGTCTTGCGGTCGTACATGACAAGATTTGATTTCCAAAGCTTTCCGGATGTGCCAAATTCGACTCGCTCACCCTGGACGACAGGGTCGGATACAAAACCAGTCAGGCATAAAGGACAGTAGGAAACCAAAACCCTCTTTCCATCTATTGTGTCGTTGACAATCTCGTGCCAGACAAGAATCTGATACGGATAAAAACGATTAACCTTTCCTTGCGAAAACGCGATGCCCGGTTCATCGTCTTTTAGCCAAGCGTTCGCCTCGGAGATAGATATAAACTTTGGATGATCTATCGGAGGAATTCCGTCTTT
>CAYJXH010000253.1:0-1509 GCA_964373975.1 uncultured Nitrospirota bacterium
AGTGCGAAAAGGTATCATACGGTTTAATGGGAGGTCAAGGCAGGGGAGTGTTCAGGCCACGGTAAAAAGCATCTTTTCATGCAATCCTACTTGGGTTGCAAATGCGTCGGCTTTGGCTGTATCTAGTTCTTGCAATATCTGATAAACAGCGCTGACTTTATCCCGATTTCCTTGTGTGGAATAGAGAAGGCCAAGATCGGCCCACGCGCGGCTATTTGTGGGTTCTTCTCGGAGAATATTGGTAAGTGTCTTTTCATTAACGACCGACCCCTTTCCAAAGATATCCCCAGTAGATGCACCACTCTCACCATTTTCTTCGAATCGAGAGGCCTCTTGATAAGCGCGAAGGGCTTGTATATATATCCCATTTTTCTTAGAGGAAGACGACGAGGAATAGGCATAAGATCGGGAGGTTGCCCCTTGCTCCTCGGAAGCATTCGTCTGATCCTTCGATGGAATAGGCCTTCTTACGGGCGAGAGCTTCGTTTCTTGTTGTTCACGAAGACCTAGTTCTAGCCCCGGATCATTTCTGGAATTGGTTTGGTTAGCGGAAATTTGCATACGTTTTTACATCACACCTCTTATAGATACAACACCCACTATAACAAGCCTACCATAATTCCAGCTTTAGCGAGAAACGCACAAACAAGTAGGAAAATCGCTCTTGACTCCTCTCTTTGAGATAAAGTAGGATTATGGTCAGCTACAGTCGGCATCTGTCGAATGTAGCCGTCAAAGGACAAAAAACAATAAAAAAGGAGAACGTAAAATGAAGAAAGGGTTAACTTATTTATTCGTCGCTGGGGTTATGACACTAAGCCTTGCCACGGCAGGCTTTGCGATGAAAGGTCATGCAGGAATCAAGGGAAAAGTCACCAAGATTGAAGGGGAAATGGTCACGGTAACAGATGATCACAAGAAAGAACATACGTTTCACGTTGACGCAAAAGCAACCAAGAAGGAAGGGGAGATTAAAGTAGGTGCCCACGTCTCGGTTGACGCCGATGCAACGGGTCATGCCAATTCCATTAAGGTAGACGCAGCAAAGCACTAAAGTTTCACCGTTTGGCCGTTACAGGGGCGGGGCAAAACTCTACCCCTGTAGCATTCTGCCTGTTCATTATTATAGACCATTCATTTTATAGGCTATTCATTTTATAAGTTTGCGTAGATTTCTCGAAGGTCGCGTATTACGTTGTTGCCTGTTTGTTTGCTTCTTACACTTCGATCAATAAAAAACGCCTGCATCCCCGCGTTTTGTGCCCCTTCTACATCAAATACAAGATGATCGCCAATATGAACCGCATCTTTTGGGGTACAGCCCGCTTTTTTTAAAGCCTGTTGAAAAATTTGAATAGAAGGCTTTGCAAACCCCGTTTCCGAAGAGTAGGTGATTGTTTGAAAAAAATGAAATATCTTAAGATTTTTTAGAATGGACTCAATGCGGGAATCAAAATTTGAAATCAGTCCAATAGGGTGTTGCAGTGCAGAAAGATGCCCTAACACCTC